>CAZDFM010000241.1:0-5044 GCA_964504465.1 uncultured Pseudobdellovibrionaceae bacterium
ACTCGCTCGAAAGCTTGTAGGTTTAATCAGTGCAGAATTGAACTCAGAATCTAGTGCAACACTCGGTTCGGACCCAACTTCCATTGAAAAGTTAAATAATACCTTAGAGGTGAATTTATGATTCTCTGTTTAGATGTCGGAAACTCGCAAATATTTGGCGGTATTTATAAAGAAGATAAACTTCTCCTCCGCTTTCGCCGCACCTCAAAGTCCGGTGCTTCATCAGATGAATTCGGGATGTTCCTGAAAGGTGTTATTCGCGAAAACGGTTTTGACCCCGATGAAGTGGAAAAGATCGCTCTTTGCACGGTTGTACCTGAGGTTCTGCACTCGCTTAAGAATGCGTGCTTAAAATATTTTAAAAAGAACCCCTTTGTGCTTCAGGCTGGAGTGAAAACCGGCTTAAAAATTAAATATAGAAATCCTATCGAAGTTGGGGCGGACCGAATTGCGAATTCGATTGCGGCCACGCATTTGTTTCCGAATAAAAACTTAATCGTAATTGATTTCGGAACGGCGACCACATTTTGTGCAATCAATAAAAACAAAGAGTACTTAGGCGGAGTCATTACAGCGGGCCTAAAAATTTCGATGGAAGCGCTTGAAGAACGCACTTCGAAACTCCCCTCAGTCGAAATTGTTCGCCCTGAGCAGACCCTAGGTCGCTCTACGGTCGAAAGTATTCAATCAGGCCTTTACTTTGGCACCATAGGCCTCGTAAAAGAAATCAATGCCCAACTTATAAAAGAAGCCTTTGGAGGCGAAACTCCTGCTATCATCGGCACCGGTGGTTTTGCCCGCTTGTTTGATGGAGCCGGTATTTTTGATGAGGACAAACCGGACTTGGTATTACAGGGTCTTTATCAAGCTTTGAAATTAAATATATAAATAGAAAGTCAAAAAGGAAGACAACTATGAAAATAACAATGTTAAAATCAAAACTCCACCGCGCCACTGTTACTGATGCGGACTTGAACTACGAAGGTTCAGTCTCGATTGATCCAGTGCTTTGCGAAGCTGCGCATCTTTTGCCTTTCGAGCGAGTCGAAATCTATAACTGCAATAGCGGCTCTCGTTTTGCGACTTACGTCATTCACGGAAAAAAAGGCGAAGTTTGCCTCAATGGTGCTGCTGCCCGATTAGTGCAAAAAGGAGATCTCGTAATTATTGCTTCTTATTGCGATATGGACGTAAGTGAAGCGGCTCAACATAAGCCTGAATTGATTATGGTCGATGAGAAGAACAACATTAAAGCCAAAGGCGGCGTTTAGCTTTATTCACCGTGAAGAGGGGTTTCAATCGATACTCCTCTACGACTTCCCACACGCCTTTTGCGTTCAGTGACGACGCTTCGTTTTCTACACCAAAGCGTTCTAGCCAAGTTTTCCACTGAGAATAGTCCCAGGATTCTGATGCTTGCTCGGGGTGCCACTCTAGATAGCGTCTAAGCTCTTGTGGTCGCAATTTTATGTACGCCAAGTCTTTTTGGTTTTGAAGAAAACGCTTAATTTTACCTTGAAACAAACTATCCCACTCGCGGTCAACCGGTTGGCAGTGATGGATGATAGTTAATTCTTTGGTATTCAACAAAAATGGATCTTTAAGACCACCCGTCTGACACTGAACACGAATGATATGTTTGTAATTGTAGTTCGCAGTTTCGTATTTGAGTTTTTTTCTTCCGCGGAGATCCCAGAATTCATTTTTGTAGCGTAACCAAACTCGGGTTGAAGAATTTGAACTAATCTCCTCAAAGGCGACATGATTTAGAAAGTCGTCACTGAGCTCTCCTGCCTGCCAGTCGATAAGATGCGCGACCGGAACTTCGGTAGGAGCAATTTTAAAGTCTAAGCTTAAGATCTTTTTAATTAGGGTCATTTCTGAATCTAAAACCTCGACAACGGTTTGCGTCTTTGAACTAGGAGTCGATAACCCTGGCGTTTTTGATAGGGTTTTAGTTTTAAGCGAAGGCGAGATTTGAACGAGCTTGCTCCAAAGTTGTTCGGGTTTTAAGTTTTTCCATTGCTCGTTTAATAGATGAACCGCAAAGAGTCTTGAAGACCATAAGCTTGGAAGTTTTTGAGGGGCCGCCTGCGACTGGATTAGCTCTCTACAAAGCGAGATATGTTGCAAAGAGGCCTTTTCGCTTAAGCAGTAGTCCGAAAAATCGAGTGCTTCTTCGGGCCAATATTTAGGTTCTGTGAGACTCACCGGAAAGCCTGAAAGCGGATGTTGATAAGCCTTAATATCTAAAAAATTAACGAGTAAAAAATCGGTCAAAACTTCGGTCTGAAAGGTGTCGAGCCCACTCTGGTCTGCTTGATAAATCCAAGCTTGAATCATAGCGCGCAAAAGGAGTGGTTCAGAATTGAGAACCTGTTCTCCCAGACTCAAACGCCGTTCGGTAACCTGATAAGCAAAGGGGTCGGAGCGATCCACAACGACTAGGATCGGAGACTTTAAGGCTGGTAGAACCGGATCAAGGTTACGAAGCTGATCGATTTGAAGCTGCCAGCTCGAAATTTGATTGAGACGCTGTGAAGTTAAATGCGGACGAGGTAAAACATAATCCCACCAAACACATTGAAGCCAACTGTCGCCCAATTTATCCGTTTGGTTTTCTGAACTCGAAATGACTGCAAGAAGCTGGGTCGAAGTGTGGCAGTGAACGACGGGTTTACCTATTTCTGAGAGCCAATACGCTCCCAAAAGGAACGAAGCGACGCTTAGGATTTTAAAGAGCTTATCTCTTGTTTTTCCTCTGAAATTCACGATCCCCATCTCTCTTCTAGAAACAAAATAGACCCAATATAATAGAGAGCAAGACACAGACCGCAGGTTAATGCGCCAGCACGATTTTAGGGCTTTTAGGTAAGCGGCTTACTGAAGTTTTTACCAGCCTGTCTTAAATTCGAACTGGCAAAAAGACCCCCTTCAAAATTCGAGTTCGATTCCTTTTTCGCTGAAATTCCGAAAGACTCAATTTATGGCAGTTAGACAAGAACCAAAAATTAGCCTTCTATTGTTGGCCCTCATTTTTTTACTGGTACAGCTTACTCCGCAAAAACTTTGGGCGGAGTCCTCAGCTCAAGTTGCACAACCTGTGAGTTTGGCCGAGCTTTCGGAAGAAATTAAGGCTCGAAATCCAGATGCTCAAATTAAAGTGGTCTCACCTGCTGAATTAGACCGATATAAAAAGAAACCAGGGTGTGGCCCCGAGCCTGACCCTTTGCCTTTAGAGGTTCAAGCGACCCCGACTCCGCAAGCTTACGTCGATCCTCATCAGATTGCAGGCTATCGGTCAGCCGGAATTCACCATCACAACGATTATTGGCTTGGAAGTAGTTTTGATAACCTCGGAAGTTTAGATGGAAAAGACCTACTTGTCGTTGTCGCGGTAGTCGGTGCTTTTGTTGTAGCCGCCTTGTTTATCTATTCGGCCTCTTATCTTTACCAGGCAAGCGCTGCGGGTTTTGACTGTAAAGCCTACGACGAAGTCGGATTGCGTTTTAGTTATCTTCAAGACACAAACTCAAAGCAGTCGCGCATCGGCCGAATGCATGGAGCTTATTATACTTTGGGTTATGATGTGTCGTTTGGAACTTTGGGTTTGACCGCTGAAGTGGGCCAGCACCGAATTGATTTAGGTGTTCGATCAGCAGACGTTACGAAACGATTAGAAGGAGCTTATGCCATGGCGGGACCGAGCTTCGGGTTTCCCATATCGAATCGAGGCGATATCTTTTTGCTCGAACTTCTTGCGGGTACTTCAACGCATAAAGAGATTGGCCTTATGAGCAATATCAGACTAGGACTCGACTTCGCTGCCGGCGATAACCTGCGGCTCGGAGCAAATGTTGGAGCAGGTATGATAGACATCCGTGGCTTTGATGGCTATCTCACAGACGTAGATCAATTGAGTTATTTATTTGGACTTCAATTAGGGTTTCGCTTCTAGAATTATTTAGCTAACACCAAAGGCCTTCGCGGCGACAAAAATTTAAAGTAGGCTTTTTCTACGATGTCCCACTCCATGGTTTCGCCACAACTTTCACAGGGGCGCGTTGGAGGAAGGGCAATTCGCACAGGCTGATCATTTGTCGCTTCTTGAAAATCAAAATTCCGTTGCGCAAGTTGCAGTTGCTCAACACCACAAGATTCACATTTATAAGGAATATAAAATGAATCAACAATTGCGCCTTGAGGTAGAAAACCTTCGAGAATGTTCATTTGATTCACAATAGGTGCGGGACATCGTCTTAAAACAAAATGGGTTCCCTGCTGAGATCTTGTCAACGCAATCCACTTTTTTAGACCCATGGAATTGATTTTACGGACTCCATCAAGATCTACAGTCAGATTTTTAATTTTTAGTTTCTCAAGTTCTGAAAAGTTCGCATTTTCGTCGAGCGCATCGCTGAGGACTAACTTTTTACCATCTTCTGTGTCTTCAATTAAGTACTTCATAAAGTCTTTATCAGCTTAAACCTCAAGCTGCATACCCTCTCTTGCAAATTCCCAAGTAAGCTCTGGTTTACTTCCAGTTTCAGACAACACTTGTTTTTCTATTTCGTTAAAATAAACGTTGGTTTGCTCACGAATTCCCGCAATTTTTAAATCAGACGCAGCCGGGTCATGATGTACAAACAGAATCTTTTTAACTTTTTCACGAATAGCTAAATCAAGTCCAATTGGGGCAGAAGAGTGTCCCCAATTTATTTTCTCGGTCGATTCCGAGAAGCTATATTGCGCATCAAACAAAAGAAGATCCACATTTTGATAAAGAGGCAGATCGAGGCCTAGTTCGCTTTGGCTGACTCTGGTAGTTTCAGAGTCAACACAGTGAGCATAAGCCTTTCCTTCGTGCTCAAAGCGAAATCCCCAACAAGGATCCGGATGGTCGAGTCCATAAGGAGTAACTTTGATGTCGCCAAAATCAACTTGAACGCGGGGTTGGAGTTGATGAAAACTGATGTCGGCTTTTAAATTTTCATAAGCCACTGGAAAGTTAGGCTTACGAAATACTTCGCGGATTCTCTCCCCA
>CAZDFM010000242.1:0-5044 GCA_964504465.1 uncultured Pseudobdellovibrionaceae bacterium
TTTGGCCCCCAATTAGCATTATTATTAGCCTATGAAGCTAGGTTCAATCGCAAGGGCGGGTTTATTAATAGTAGGGCTAAGTAGCGGACTTTCGTCTAAGGCCGATTCTTGCTATTCATGGGGCGGACAAGAACAATTAGCGACACTCCCTAATAGCTCATTTAAAGAGATCAGTGGCATTGCGGCCTCAAAAAAGTTTCCTGGACGACTCTACCTGGTGAATGATTCTGGAGATGGGGGTCGGTTTTATTCTTATGAAACTGCCACAGGAAATTTTCAAACAATCGAAATTGAAGACTTTAAGAGCTTTGATATTGAAGCCATTTCTGTCGGCCCTTGCGGAACTGATTCTTGTGTCTTCATTGGCGACGTCGGGAACAACGGCGGCAAAAGACGTGAACTTATTCGTATTGTTGGAATCAAAGAACGAGCCACCTACCCGTCTATCGTAACTCCTGTCGTTCACAAAAAGTTATACTATCCTGATCAGCCACAAGACGCAGAGTCATTGGTCGCCACCCAAAATGGAGAGTTTTATATTTTCTCGAAGAAGTTCGACGGAGAAATTGATTGGGACGGCGTTGGACCAAGCCACATTTTTAAAACAACATATTCTGAATTAAAAAAACCAGACATCGGAAGACTAGAAGACAAAGGCCGTCTGCATCCTGATCATTTTACTCTGCCAAATAATGTGTTTACTATCACCGATGCGGCTCTTTCACCGGACGAGTCGGCAGTTATGTTTATGACTTATATGCAAGGTGCGGAAATGTCTTGGCCCGAACTTGTTTCAAAAATGGGTGATGCCACGACAGATATTTATATGAAATACGCGAGCCTGCAAACCATTTGGGGTGTTCAGAGTGAAGCGGTGACTTATCTCTCAAATAACAGCGTTGTCTGGACTTATGAAACTGCGGACACCGATCCGCCTCTTTTGCTCCGCAACTGTAATCGTTAGAAACTATTTTAATGCGTCCACAATTTTTTGTTTTTGTTCGGCAGTAAACACGGTTCGGAGCGCTGCCATCTGACTCACAGAATTCAAACTCGAATTGAAGCGACTTAATGTCATTCCTCGCTTGGTGCTTGTAGCAAGACCTCCATGGCATCCGATACAATAAGTTGTATAAAGTTGTGCTCCTGTAAGTTCTGGCTCTGGATTCCCTGGGCCGGAACCACCAGTGCCATCGAGATCTATCTCGAGGCTTTCGGTGTAGGTTTCACCACTTAAAAGCGTAACAAGGACAGAGACCTTGAGCATTCCCTTTGACGGACAAAGAAATGCGGCCGTTCGCAGCTCAAAATCCGAAGTCTGTTGGCAAAAAACCAGATCGTCGGCAAATACATGATCCCATAAGATTGAAACTAACGGTCCTAATCGACTTGTGTCTACGACCAACTCTACAAGCTGATTGTTAGAGCCATCAACTTCTGCACGTGTGACTCGGAGAGCTTCACCTGTGGGATTTCCACCAACGCTCGAAAGCGAAGTGGAAGTGCCTTCAGAATTAAAACCTGCATTAGAGCAATTTTGAAAAAGCATGATGACGCTCAGACTGATCAGCACAAGTATCAGTTTTTTCATAGCGGGCTCGCCTTCCGTATAAACTTAGGGTGTGTCGCAATTTCGAGAAGAATCTTTTTTATATTATAAGAGTTCCAAGTCACATCATTTCGAATACTTTCGAATTCAGCGGGGATTCGGTTATTCTGATTCGCACCTATCATCAAGTTAGTGAGCCGCTGGGCGGTGCAATCTCTAAACTTTCTGGAATCAGCTAGTTTGAGAGCGTAGTCCTTCACCGAATTAATAGGCTTTCCGTGATAGGTAGGTTGAGTCCCTGTAACGAGAATATCATCACGACTTGAAACGACACCGGTATCGGTCTTCGCGCGATCTGCCGTCCGCGTGGGATTCGGCATGAAGACTCCCGAAGGAGTGAAGTCATAAAACAAAATGGCTCTTGGATTCATTGTATTGTGGCAAGAATAACAAGCTGGTTCACAGTTAACACAATTGAACTCTTTAGCTTTGCTAGAAATTACTTCGGCAGGAAGACCCACGTCGGTCGAATCGGGATATTCGCTGCATGCAAATGTCTTGAAGGCCTTTGCGACCCTCAAAAAATTAAAAGCTGCATCCCATTTTACAAGAAAGGCTTTTGTGGTCAAAGCACCCGCAGCTTGTGCTTTGGTTTCTTGATCGTTTGCAAAAGCAGAACAGGGTACTTTTTCAAGCGCGTCGTTGACACAATAGTCGGCCTTTAAGATTTCTCTAAAGTCCAAGTTTGCTTTAACCAGATAAAGCGCCAGGTTTGAAGGCTCTTCGTAATTCACGCCTCCAGCAGTCCCGCTCATTTCAAACATGACATTAAAAAAGCCGCGAAGCTTTGTTAAAGCCTCCGGTGCGTCGAGCATTGCTTGTACTCGACTGCTGTAAACTGCAAGACCCTCACCTTCAACTAACATTTCGTTTGAAAGAAGGTCGCGTCCTAAAAGGACAATTGAAACCGATCTTAAACTCTTATTGTAATCTTGGTAGGTAAACGAAGCACTTTTATTAACTAACTTTTCGCGCTGGCTTTCGGCTACGAGTGTGAAGTAGGCAGAGGCATCTTCTAGAGGGGCTTGGCTCGAAAGCGAGGTGCTCGAGTCAGGGACATGCGAAGCCGAGCAACCTAAAGTTGCAGCCAACACAATTATTAAAAGTCCCCAACAACTCTTCATCCAGTCCTTTTTTGATTATGCTTTTAACATCGGTTTTAAAACCTTAACGGCATCTGACGGAGACACTTCTAAACCGACAGCTTTCTTAACAGTCATGTAGGCCTGCTCGGTCGTGTTTAGAGTATTAGGAGTTACATTGCCACTGATAGGGTCAATTCCGAACGTAACCCCGTTTGCTCCACCTGCTGAATCTTGCAAACTAAATCCGCCGTAATAATTGCCCTGAATATTTTTTCCAGCAAGAATAAAACCTTGAGTCCCACCGTCAGAATTGTCTCGACCAAATTTTGAAACGCCTCGTGTGAACTCTGATCCCATCACAATCGTAGTCGTGTCCCAAAGGGTCTTTCCTGCACCCGCCGCTGAATCTGGAGTCTTCTTCATATGTTCAATAGTCGCAGCAAGAATCGTAGAGATGTCTCTTGCGAGTCCGCTTGCGTCTCCAGGCTGTTGTACTCCGTGCCAGTCCCCAGCATTGATACTGACCATCGCCGAATTTTGTAAGTTATGTTCAAATGCTTTTAAAGAGTAGGCAATGGCCTCACGAGCATAGCCATGACCTAGATTTTTCGACAGTCGAGAATCCATGGTAGTAATATCGAGTAATTTACTAAAATCAGTATTCATCATTTTTAATGATTGACTGTAAGTTGCGACGTTGCCTTGGGCGTTTTTCATTTGAGCTTCGAGTTGTGCCGCTTGTCGTTGGCTTAAACGCTCTGCTGCTCTTAATACTTTCTTTAACTCGTCACCAGTAAACTGCAGGCGTGCTTGCTTAAATAAATTCGTAAAAGATGCTGCATTGGTCGAAACCAAATTTTTATAGGATCCTACTGAGTTTTGAACTTCTGGATTGTTCATATTACGTAGCCATTGGGTTCCATGAATAATCGACGCCGTAGTATTGAGGTTTGCAAGTTCGATGATCGGGGTAACTTTTCTCATCCCTGCGCCGCCTTCGCGGATATTGAACATTTCAGTATGTCCACCCTCGCTTCGAATGCCTTGCGTGATTGCAATATTACTTGCGTGAGCCATGAGTCCAACACTGTCTGGATTTAAATAGAGGTTCGAGGTCCCTTGAGCCTTAGTAATTTGGTTTCCTGCGTACGAAAAGTTAGAATAGCGAGGAGCAGACAATGCCGTAAATTCTTCGCCTGTACCAATGATCATGGTAGGGATCCCCGACCTTAAACAAATCTCAAGAACGCGCCTTGGTGGGGTATTTTCAGCTGCAGCAGCTTGAGGAAGAATCTCGCGTGAGAGTTTTTCGATTAAGTCGATTTTAAACGTTTGCGAAAGCCCGTATGCACTCAGCATTAAACTCGTATTTCGTAAAAAATTACGGCGATTCATTTCGACCTCTTTTATATACGGGTTAAAGCTTCAAACGACATAGCAGTTGCCGCACAAGCTGCGGCCTCTTTGTTGTCATCTGCAACGGTATCTGTGAGTCCACTCAGGACTTCGATTTCACCTGTCGAAGGAAGGCGGCCTAGGAATGTCAAAAACAGTTGATCATAATCCTCTGACCCTTTGGGAAATAACTTGGCTTTAATATCAGTGTTGGACATGGCCTGCTTGCAAGCATCAACCATAATTTCGGTAGAGAGTTTAAATTTTGTCATTTCACAACTGTAGTCGGCGTACTTACCAATCTTTGGGTCCGCTTCTCCTAAAGATGCTTTATTGGTTTCGATGCGGCCTCTATTTGATGGTGTCCCGTTATCATTGAGTATGGGAACGTCTTGGCTCTGAATACCGAGAGTTGCAGATAAACGAGCCCGAAGAGTTTCAACTCCCACAAATTGACAATCAAATTTAGCTGATTGTGAGCCCGTGACACTCATTTGATCGATACTATTGGTGCCTTGATGATCCGCGCTGAACTTTCCACCACAGTTTTGAAACGACACAAGAAGTGAACTATTGAAAATGGTGATCGAGACAAACCGAAATATATTTCTCATTAATCCCCTCCCTTTTAAACCTGCCAAAATAAGTAATACAAACGTCGTACCACCTGACAGATGCTCAAGGGCCAATCTAATGATGAGACACTAGACACATCACTATCTAGTCGACACATGTAAGCTAAATATTGAACTCTACTGGGGGAAAAGTGAGTGGAATCTCAATTTGATACAGGAGGAAAAGGCGCGAGTTTAAGACGTACGGTGCGAGCGTGCGGTCTTATTCTTTCTACGACGTGCTCGCCTACCGTAACGATGAGTGAAAGGCTATCAAGATCAAAACCCGGGCTCATAAGAAAATTCTGGCGGGGGCACATCTCGCGACCTAATCCTAAAAC
>CAZDFM010000243.1:0-5015 GCA_964504465.1 uncultured Pseudobdellovibrionaceae bacterium
AAAACTTCATAGGTTTGGATTCATTTTCAAACTGCCTCTTATTTTGCCACAAGTGCTTTCGGATCGAGTCTATGATTTTGTGGCCCGCCGTCGCTATGCCTGGTTTGGACGACTCGAGCAGTGTCGCCTTCCCAATGAGAGTGAAAAACACAAGTTTTTGTCCTAAGTTGTGAAGTTTGGAACATAGTTCTATCCCGCCTTTGTTATAGCCATCGCGTTAAATTATGCTAGCTTCCAGGGGATGGACTTTGTGTGCGGGCGCGCACAAAAACAAAGTGGGTGAGTGGTAGATGCTACGTTGGTGGCGTGATCTTTCTGTATCTAAAAAACTCTACGGAGTCGTAGGAGTCATGGCGACGCTGATCGCGCTTGAGCTCCTCACTTTGCTATTTGCAATGAACACTTTATCTGCAATCCGTTCTTTCGTAGGCGGCGAGGGACTTTGGTCAAAAGCGCAAAAGAACGCGGTCCAAAATCTCGAGCGATATGCTCGAACTAAGGATGCAAAATACTACTCGCTGTTTATCGATAGCCTACAAGTCAATTTGGGGGACCGAAAAGCCCGCATTGAACTTCAGAAGCCCGATTTCGACCCCAAGATCGTGCAAGCGGGTTTTGAACAAGGCCGAATCCATCCTGACGACGTACCTGGCGTTATCACTGTCATTCGAAGATTTCATAATAACCGCTACATAGGGGGCGCACTTAAAGTTTGGGGTGAAGCCGATGAAACTCTTCAAGACCTCATGGATCTGGCTGAAGCCTTTCATAAAAAAGTCGAAGCAGGGGACGGAAGCGAGCGAGTAATCGCTGATTTTTTAGATAAATTGCAGGTGATCGATCAGGATCTTACCGTAATGGAAGATCAGTTTTCTTATATTCTCGGTGAAGGCTCCCGGTGGATGGAAAACGTCCTCATGATCGCACTGATCTTAGCGGTATTGCTTGTTGAAAGCTCAGGCCTCACTTTAACCGTAATGTTTGCGCGCGGACTTAACCGAAACCTTCAAGAGCTCAATGACGTCGCCAATGAAGTCGGTCTTGGAAATCTAGAAGTAAAAGCTCCAGTAAGATCACATGATGAACTCGGCCAGTTGAGTGTCGCGCTCAATAAGATGACCGACGACTTAAAA
This sequence comes from uncultured Pseudobdellovibrionaceae bacterium, assembly GCA_964504465.1. Classification (GTDB taxonomy): domain Bacteria; phylum Bdellovibrionota; class Bdellovibrionia; order Bdellovibrionales; family UBA1609; genus CAZDFM01. The sequence continues at coordinate 1,134 of CAZDFM010000243.1, forward strand.
AAGAATCTGGGCCGAAGGCAGGCAGCAGAATCGGCCAATAAACTTAAAACTATTTTCTTAGCTAATATGAGCCACGAGATTAGAACGCCAATCGGGGTTATTTTAGGCTTAGTCGAACTGTTAAAAGATCCTGCTACAAATGAACAAGACGGTGAACAGTATCTTGAGACCATTGAGCGCACGGGGAACAGTTTAATTAGGTTGATCAATGACATTTTAGACGTTTCAAAAATTGAAGCTGGCCATTTCGAAATGGATAAATCGACTTTTAGTCTGAATGTTTTGGTTCACGACCTCGAAGTTCTTTTTCGGCCTAAAGCAGAAGCAAAAAATATTCAGTTATCGTTTCAGCGAAATTCTGACGTACTTGATTATATTGAAACAGACAAAACTCGGTTGCAGCAGATCGTGGTTAACTTGATCAACAACGCGATTAAATTCACTGACCGTGGCAGTATCAAGGTTGAATATTGGATCGAGGGCCAGCAACTGTTTTTTAGAGTTAAAGACAGTGGTGTGGGGATTCGCGCAGCTGAAAGAAAAAAACTCTTTAAACTGTTTTCTCAAATGGATTCGACCCAAAGACAAATCTCAAGAGGCGCGGGTTTAGGTTTAGCTTTATCTCAAAGGCTTGCGCAAAGCATGGGTGGCGATCTTATTCTAGTTGAAAGCGAAGAAGGAGTCGGTTCGACTTTCTTAGCCTATATTTCGATCACCCCTGGCCAACAACACAAAGATGGCCCCACACGGATTGTCTCAGAAATTAGCAATCAAGATTTGGCGAGACTTCAGGGTAAACGCGTTCTCGTTATAGATGACAATCAGGATATTCATTTGATTCTTAGGGTGTATCTGTCGCAAATTGGCGTGGTCGCAGATTATGCCGAGAACGGCCGACTCGGTGTCGAGTTTGCACTGAAAGACTCCTACGATGTTGTTTTGATGGATATTCAGATGCCCGTACTCGACGGATATGAGGCTACGGCTTTACTTCGAAAAAGTTCCTATAAAAAGCCCATCATCGCGCTGACCGCGAACGCAATGAAAGAAGACCGAGATAAATGTCTTGAATCGGGCTGTAATGATTACATCACCAAACCCTTTCGTAAGAGTGAAATATATCGAATCCTCTTGAAATACGTATAGCTTTTCACTGAGAAAAGTTAAAATAATGCGGGCGAAACATAATATCTTCGGGGGAAGATCGTTTCGCTTATTGAGGGGGGATACATGCGAGCCATTCAGTCTTTAATTCTGCTAACGAGCGTTTTTATTTCGAGCCTCGTACACGCTCAAAGTCTTAATATAAACTGCAGTCCGCCACATGCTGGCGAAGATCTTATTCGTATCGAATCTCGGCAGATAGAATCAATTAAAGAACTTAAAGAAGTGTTTGAGAGGACCTACGACTCAGGCTTTAGACTAAGAGATCGATGGTATTATAGCGCGAGCGAAGATCTCTACCTTGGAAAACTCAGCGGCCGCGAAGTTAAAATCCCTAAGTCTTTCATCACGAATATCACTAAACAAATCGAAGTTGCACTAGAGCGTGGTTACGCAGATTATATTATCTACGCCGACATGGGACACGGCCATTTACTTGTCGACATCGGCGCACCGCAATCGGGACTCACACTTGAAGAAGCATTTAAACTTGAGAACTCGCAAATGCTTTATCACACAGCCGAACTCTTAAAACTTCGCTCGGGAGCTTCATTTTTAGGTCCGATCGATTTAGATCCTTGGCTTGCTTGGCGTTATCATTCTCGAAATTTCGTGGCTCGCAATAATTCAAGCGACTCGCTCGCGGTTTTATTTGGTGGAAAGAATGGAGCCTACAATACGGTTCGAAACATTCCTGGTGTAAGAGAATTCGCCACTGTGTATTTTAGCGCGACTAAAAACGGCTGCTTCAGTTACAAAGCCAAAGGCGAAACATTCAATTTCGATATTTCGTTTTCAAATTCTCCAAGCCGCAGACGCTAATATTTTATTTAGGCACCGGATTGACTTCGGGGCCTTTTGGCATCGGACTTTCTTCCGCAGCTTTGACCCAACTGACAGGCACTTCGTTGGTCCCAAAAATCTGCTGCGCCAAAAATGCGCTTGGGCGCCATTTGCGTTCACCTTGTTTAGCATAGTCGACTTCAATCAACCCAAAGCGTGGCGCAAAGCCTTCTTGCCATTCAAAATTATCCATTAGGGACCAATGGCAATAGCCCTCAACTGGATGTTTAAGCTCATTAATGGTCCGGTGAATCACTTTTAAATGTGAAAGCAAATATTCCCCGCGCCATTGATCTTTGGAATCGGCAAGGCCGTTCTCGGTCACAAAGAACGGAATTTCTGGAAAGCGCTCGTGCGCTTCTTTAAAAACTTCGTAGAATCCATCAGGATCAATGCTCCAATTGAGTTCACTGAACAGTAAATCCTTGAGCATATGCCGTTCATAAAACGGTGGCTTCATAGAAAGCTGTATGACTTCGCGCGTGTAGTAATTAACGCCCAAGTAATCTTGCGAATTCTCAAGACCCTCAATCGTTTTCTTTTCGATCCACGGAATTCTAAATCCTAAAAAATTCTTCCAAGCAACTCCCGTGACACTTCCAGTTTTGAGCGCTAATGGCACATTCCAATTCAAGAGATAATTCGGAAGCCGAATGAGTTGCTTTACGAGCCAGCTTTCGGCCATGAGAGGCCTTAAGTGGTGCGCAATTCCCATTTTAACAATGCGGTTTTGAGCTTTAGCTTGCTCATGAAAGTAATGATAGGTGAGTGCATGTGCCTTGAGAATATTTTGAAGCGGAACCCAAAGCTCCCATTTCTTTTCGCCAGGAGCAAAAAATCCTTCTCCGTAACCACCAATTAAAAGAACCATGGGTTCGTTAAAGCTGACCCAGTATTCAACTTTAGAACCATACTCGGATTCAATTTTTTGTGCATATTTAAAAAAGATGTCGGCAGCATTAGCTTGCGTCCAGCCACCTTGAGCCGAAAACCACTGCGGCTGCACAAAATGATGAAGGGTCACCATGGGCTTAATGCCAGCTGCTTTTAGTAAATCCAGTTCACGATGATAATAAGCAATTGCCGCTTTATCGTAAACGCCTGGAGTCGGCTCGATGCGCGACCATTCAATCGAAAAGCGATACGTTTTCACATTCATTTTCTTCATATGGGCGACATCTTCTTCTAGACGCTCCATATGAAAACTCGCTTTGCCTGATTTATCTCCGTTTTTTATGGTGCCGGGCTTCTGTTCAAAAGTCCACCAATCGCTGTGGATATTATCACCCTCTATCTGATGACCCGCGGTCGCAACACACCACTGAAAGCCTTCCGGAAATTTAAAACTTTGCGCTGCCACATCATTCATCATCAGTCCCATCAGGGAGATTAATAGTAATTTCATTCAAGGATTGTAATAACGGGCGAGCCAAGGTGCAAGCAGTAGTAGAATGACGGGCAGAATTGCGAAACACACCACGATAAATGCTCCCGCTGGCAAGTCCCACACATGACTAAAAGTGAGAGCTACGAAACTCACAACAACTCCAAGGAGCCAACCAAAAATAAGTTTGGCTCTGAGACTCGTAAAAAATAAGGTTCCAATAACCGCAGGAACAATGAGGTAAGCAAAAACTTGCAGAACTCCGGCAACACTCACTGAAGAAGTAATCACAACACCAAAAAGAGCGTAAAAGACAAAATCCCAAAAAGACGAAACGGTTTTTTTCTCAAGCAATGATGAGGCGAGCAGTTGGCGGCGAAAAATAAAATGCAACAGAGCAACCACACTGTATATCGCTAACGTTTTATAAACGTCCGTCCAAGTAACCCAGAGTACTTGGCCGACTAAGAGCTCTTTAATGTGTTCAGCAC
>CAZDFM010000244.1:0-4982 GCA_964504465.1 uncultured Pseudobdellovibrionaceae bacterium
CCTCCCTGCCCCCCCGCCCGCCCCCCCCGCCCCCCCACTTCGGGCCAAAAAAAGAAGCTGGAACCTTTTAGTTTTTGATTATTTCGTAGCGGCGGGTGCCGTTGTTTGAGAAGGGGTTCAGTTGATCCCAGATGTCTGCGGGGTCACGTGTTTCGATGAGGGTGTAGTTGGTTTTGTCTGCGCATTTTAATGTTAAGACGTCGTACTGATAGTTGTAGATGACTTCGTTGTTATGGGCGAGTCGGTTGCGCGGTAAAACTTCATCGCTCATTTCGCAGATGATTCCGTTATTAAGGCTGGTATAAAAAACTGTGTAAAAAGCTTTTACGTATTCGCCGCGACTCGTGCGAACGTTTCCTTCAATCGCTTGTGCAACTACAGCGTCGATCAGTGGGAGGCCTGCTTGAAGAGCTGCACTGTTAAAAGTTGCAACGAGCGGGCGGATGTTGTGGATGGCGCGCTCTTCAGCCAATTGTTTGCGTTGTGTTTGGTAGGCTTCTGAGAGTTCGGCCTGAACTTGAGAGATAGGTGCGAAGAGAGAAAGCGTTAAAAGTGAAAGAGTTATGAGCTTCATAGTTTTCCTTTTCGTCTGAGCCGAATTTGAGTTTTTTTCTCTCAAAAGGTGTTCGCACGGCTCAAGCGCTAAGGCAAGATGAGAGGGGCTAAGCGGGTAAAACCTACTCCCTTGTAGACAGCTTAATCGCGTCTTCGAGGCCCTTTGGCAATGGGAGGGGCCGCGAGGGGATCGTCGGGCCAGGAGTGTTTGGGGTATCGTGACCGAAGCTCTTTTCTCACCTCAAAATAGGTGTTCTTCCAGAAGCTTGCGATATCTGAAGTCACCTGTACGGGACGGTAATTGGGAGCGAGAAGTTTAAAAATCAGAGGCGCCTTTCCAGCTCCAAGCTTAGGGGTTGAGGCGATGCCAAACATCTCTTGAAGCCTCACTTCAACAAAAGGAGCCTCTGTCTCGCTGTAATGGATTTTGTGGGTATGGCCGCTGCCGGCGGTAAATCGGGCCGGGGCCTCAGCGTAAAAGCGTTTAACAACGGTTTGAGGCAGATTTGATTCAAGCCACCGTACAAGATTTTCGCTTAAAACTTCACTCACTTTAGTTTTACCAAATGAGGCTTGCTCAAGTGCAGATTTAATCACTTCTGAATTTAGCTCCTCTTGTGCTTCGGGGGATAGACCTGTAAAAAACTTCCAGCGTGCCATCCAATCTGTGAGTTCCTCGTTTTGTTTGATCAGCCAGTCCCAACGACTCACGAGAGCTTCGGTAAACCTTGCTCCTAAATCTTCGGGTTTAATCGGCAGGAGCGAGGGTTCGTCTAAATCTAAATCTTTGTAGCGGCGAATTCTTCGCGTAAAGAATTGGCCTTTTTGTTCGTCAAAATAAACGTCTTCAAAGACAGTGATCTGATCCTTTAACTGATCGAGTACGAATTGTTTTGAAAGTCCACTTGCCATCGAAATGGTACTGTCGGCCTGTCCGGGCAAATCGATGCCGTTCAGAGCAATAAAAAATTCGCTTTGAATCACCTGAGATTCTTTGGCGAGCTGAACCCCACGGCCGCCCACCATAATCGCGCGCGAAGTAAACTCTCCGCTCAGTTTTCTTCTTCGGCATAGTCTATCGGTTTGGCTGAGTAAGAGGAGTCGTTTTAGAGGTTCTGGATGAGGCGAGCGTTTAGGACTACGAACCATACGCTCGAGCTGCCCTGCCGATTCAAGAACGGCTTCTGCTTGCCGAAAATTAAGGCCGTTCGCTTTTCGCCCTTTTTCAAAGTCCTCAAGAAGCTGTAGTCGATACGTTAAATCGCAATCATCAGCCGAATGAGTTTCGAAGCGTGATTGAAGAATATCTTTGTCTTGCAGAAGAGCTGCTGCACGGGCGGCGAGTGCGCCATCACCGAGCTTGTCTGATAAAGCAAGCAATGAGCCCCAGCGGGGAGGAAGAGGGTAGGCAATCAGTTTTTTTCCAAGTTCCGTGAGCCGATGATCTGAATCTAGCGCACCGATTGTCTTGAGTGAAGTCAGGGCCAATTTAAACAAAATACCGGGCGGAAAATCAAACCATGCGAAATTAATAAATTCGCTCACTCCAAGATGAGCGAGTAACAAAATACTTTGCGACAAGTCGACGCGCTGACATTCGGGTGCCATCTCGTCTTCCATTGTGACTTCTTCATGTGAGGTCCAAAGCCGAAGTGAAAGTCCCTGCTTTTGTCTTGCAGCTCGCCCAGACCGTTGATCAGCATTGAAGTGCGCAATTCGAGAAAGATCGAGTTTAGAAAAGCCGCTGTTTTGATTGGTTTTCATTACACGCGCAAGCCCAGTATCGATGACGGTGTCAACACCAGGCACGGTCACAGAGGCTTCCGCAATATTGGTGGCTAATATAACTCGAGGTTGATCATGAGTTTTTAAAACAGCTTTTTGGTCTTTAAGGCTGAGAGAGCCGTGGAGTGGAAAAACCTCACGTTTAATTCGTTTAAGGTCGAGAGATTCTTGAAGACGATTAATCTCGCCCACTCCGGGAAGAAAAACCAAGATGTCGCCTGATCTTTCCGTTGCGAGCTGTAAAGTAGCTTGAGAGACGCGCTCGATAAAATCACGATCTGTAGAAAGAGACATGGGTTGTGAGGAGTGACGAACTTCAAGGGGAAACACTTTTCCTGGTACATCAACGTGATAACTTTCGGGTAAGAATCTTTGAAGCCTTTTTACGTCGAGCGTGGCTGACATAATCATCAATTTAATCTCACGTCCGAGTTCTTGAAGTTCTTTAACTACACCTAAAATTAAATCTTGGTTTAAATTACGTTCGTGGAACTCATCGATCACGATGAGGTCAAAGCCTTTGAGTTCAGGATCGTCTACGAGTCTTCGAAGAAGGAGTGCATCGGTCATATAGATCAGGCGAGTTTGAGCACTTACTTTTGATTCAAAACGAACTTGGTAGCCAACTTCTTCGCCAAGTTTCCAATTTTTTTCTTCGCTTACTCGACTTGCAGCTCCTACAGTCGCCATCCTTCGGGGTTCGAGAATTGCGATCTTTCCTTTTACGAGTTTTAAAAGCTCGGGAGGAAGCCTTGTGGTCTTGCCCGCTCCTGGAGTCGCAGTCAAAATAACTTGGGCGTGGTCTTTTACACCCTCAAGGATTTCAGGAATAAGGGCATCAATCGGAAGGCTCTGCATATTGAGCTATTCTACGTAACTGAGAGCTTTGGGGCAATCACTCAAAAATATGGTCAGTGCTTTGGTGGTATTTTGTGATTTGGTAATTATAGGCTCGAATTAGGTCAGGAGTTACGATGGGCGTGCGCCCCGGAGCGTGGCTCAAGCTAAAATGCATAACTGGCGATTGATTCTTGTTCGACCATTCTGCAACGTATTGCTGAAAATAGTCAGCAATGAGTAGGTCACCTTGGACCGGCCATCTATATACGTTTCGAATCTCTTTAAGAAGCTCCTGATCTAAAGGAAAGAGCATCAAGTCGCCTTCTTTTCTAAAAGCATCATAATATTGTAAGCCTTGTGAAAACTTTTGTAGTCTCGTGGGAATGATCTTTTTTGCCTTGTTCCCGAAGCCATCGACCTGTGCTAGCGGAGCTTCCCAGGTCAATTCTGCTGTGGGCCGGAGTTTTCTAAAAACCGCACCACGACCAAGCCGGATGCTAGTTAAATAAGTGAAAACCTCGTCCATGACCCCAATGTAAGAGTACTTTGGGTACTCTTTAGTAAACAGCGAGGAGGTGGCGTCGCCGTGTCCAAAGACATCCCGTAAGTTAAGAAGTCTTAAGATCTCTTTGTCTTTTTCGGTTAAGTTCATAATTTCTAAAATTTCAAGACTGTCATTATGTAGACTCTCAAATGCTTCTTGAACCGTTTGGTCAAAGTCATGGCAGGTTTCACAATTTGGAGTTTTTGAAATATCTCTTAGTTCCGTGAGCTCATACTTCGCAAGAGCGGTACGGATTCGGAGCATATTTCTCCAGACGATGACTGTCCCTTTAAGGTCGTTGTACCAACTGGTGGTGGCGAAATCACCTTGGGAGTTGAGACGTGCCATTTCATTGTACATCGACTGGAGAGCGATCTTTTTAAAGCTTTCAAGCTTTTGAACTCGAGGTTCAGTGGTCGAACCTAAAGAGAATTCTTTGCGTGAAAACGGATTCTGACTGAAGCTTTTAATATTATCTTCTAGGGTTTTGAGGCTCGTTGGAATATTAAAAAGAATGATTCCGGCTTTAAGAAACTTTTCTTCAGACATAATTCGAGTGGCTGTGCGGATGGCAAAATCCACTGGCCGAGAAATGTACACGACTCGACCATCACTCTGTCGCATCAATCCTGAATTAGAATTAAAGTCGTTTGCAAACTCTGGATTTCGACTGAAGAAATCCGAATTGTATGCGGCCTTTAACTCTTCATTGAGAGCGGGAATGAGTTCAGGGCTCGCAGTGGCTTTTTCTAAAGCTGAAAAGACTTTTTCAAGATATACTAGTTCTAGTGAAACTAAATCATTACGTCGGTCGCGTTCGATTTGGACAAGGCGTTTCATGCAGGGTAGAGATCTGTTGATAATATTTTTGCCCGCAGCAAACCGTAAATTCTTTAACGCTTCAGATTCTTCAATGAGTTCATCAATTTTATCTTTAGCAGCTTGGTCATTTGTAGATCGATGAACGATCGACTGGATCAATTTCATCTTTGAAATTAATGGATCAATATCGCTTCTTAAGATCTCGAGATATTCATCGAAAGCGAAATCCATGTTGGATTTAACGTTGGTGAAGGTCTCAGATAGCGTTCGTAATGGATCGGCATGCTTTGAAGCGGAAACTCCTAAGTAGGTATAGCCACTCAAAGTCGAAAGTTTTCTTGAGCTTTCAATAATATGATTTCGAGCTTGATTGCTTTCAAGTCGATCGCAAAGTTCGAAAGCACTTTGAACCTTCGATGTGGACATAGCCTCAATA
>CAZDFM010000245.1:0-4977 GCA_964504465.1 uncultured Pseudobdellovibrionaceae bacterium
CGCTGGCGCACGATTTCAGCCACCGTTGCGATGAGCAACGGCACTTATCTTGAGGGGCCAGAAGAAGCGACATTGTGGTATGTAGATGAATATCGCCGAGTAGTGAGTTTGAGTCTTAACTATCAGTGGTGAGACAGTGGTGAGAATCAAAAAAAAGGGCCCGATAAGGCCCTAAAGAGTTCAAAAAAAGTTATAACTCTTAGTAGTAAAAAATGTAGCGAGCCATGATCACGATTCCAGTCATGGTGGTCTTAAGATCTCGGCCGTCCATTTCAATCTCTTGATCCAAGTTACTTTGTGAAAGGCTGTCATCGGCAAAAGTGCCACCGCGACTGTCGATCGTATTTCTTTCGTACGAAAGGTAGCGCATATTTCCTTCGACTCCGAAAGAGTGCACATCGCTCAATAAAAACTCAGCACCTAAACCGACCATAGTGCCGTAACCTGTGCCGCTAAAATCGGCGCTGGCAGAAGCTTCACGAATTTTTCCTGAAGACATTCCGTAGCCAAGTCCCATCTGCATATAAAAGCGCATCATATCGTTTTCGAGCGGGTAAATTCGAAACATCGGAAAGACTGAGAAGCCGCTGACCGAGTATTTATAAGATCCGCTATCACCGTTTCCATCTGTGCTTTGGGTGAAGTAGCTAGGTCTAAGGGAAACAGCAAAAATGCTTCCTGAAAAGCGATAGCCCAATTCAAATCCCACTTCGTAGGCGTTTGAAAGGTCGCCCGCTCCAACCGTGTCTCGGGCATTGGCGCGAGACTTGAGTTCGTTCATATCTTTTTGATCGGTAGTGACGATGCCGGCATTAACGCCCATAAAAAATTGCCCCATACCGCCTCCATAGGCAAAAGCTTGGCGACTCGTTAAAGCAAACAATAAGGCCGCGAAAACATAAAACTTACGCATGGTTCCTCCTGAGGTTGGTAACTTGTTAAGGATAGTTCAACAGGGTAAATTTCCAATGCTTTTGGGGTAAACAGGACTTAGGTTCAAAGCAAGTGTTGACCACTTTCAAGGAAAGGACTAACTAGACCTATGCCTCAACCTGCGCCCGGCTCTTTTTTAAGTTTTCTCCTAACAAACCGTTTTGCGCGTCTTTGGCTCTTAGTTCTTGCTTTCAATATTTCGATTAATACTCTCAGTTATTTTGCAGATGAATCTCAAGCGCCCATGCAAGCGTCATCACTTCACAACGTCGCTCAAGAGGTTTGCGCCCCCGCTGAGTGGAATTCGCCTTTCGATCATCAGCGTCACCAGTTCTGGAGTCTTATCGGTTCCGGAATTGGATGCTTGTCCTCGTTTTCAACATTAAAGCAGTGCCCCGTTGGTGTTGAACAAGTTTGGATCAATGCAGAACTCGCTTCTCCATTTAGCTCTGAGCTTCTTGATTTCGAATCTTATAAGCCTTCGACCCACGATCTTTCGCGTGGTCCGCCGCCCTCGGCTCTTTTCTTTATATAAGTAAATTTTCCTGATCAAAATTTTATTTAAGGAGTTAAGATGCGAACGCGTATTTTTGGCTTAATGTTAATGCTGTTCTTTCCGTCACTTGTTATGGCGGATTTTAAAAGCGCGAAGGATTTCGAAGAGGATTCGTCGCCGCTTAAGGCCGTAGTTTTTTTGTCTCCTGATTGTCCCTGTTCGCGCAGTCACGTCGAGCACCTCAATCAGATTGTAAAGGAATATCCCAACTTAAAACTTTACGGTCTGATAAGTGAACCAGCTGAAGGAGACTCTAAACTTAGAAATAACGAATACTTTTCTGAGAAGAACTTTGCTTTTCCAATCATTGACGATCCAAAGCAGGTGCTCGTTAAAAAATATGGCGCTTTAAAAACGCCACACGTGAGTTTACTGAAGAAAAAAGCGAACGGAAGTTTTGAAACTCTTTATGAAGGTGGCGTGACGGACGGAAAAGAGTTCGAGCCGGGTTCGGTTAAGTTTTTAGAAGAAAACTTGAAGCTCGTCTCTCAAGCTAAAGATGTAAAATACAAAAACGGTCGCAGTCTTGGCTGCTATATCCGTAGGATTTAGTTATGAGAAATTTACTCTCGGTTTTATTTCTAGGTCTGATCATGGGCTGTTCACCTTTAAACAACCGGTATCATGAAGAAGATCGAGCTACGGATAAGCCAGAAAAAACTACTCAATCAAGTCCACTTAAAGTGAACGCCACTACATCCTACACGGTCGAGCATCAATGGGTGAGGGGGCCGTTTGAAAACATACATGAGCCTTCGGAGCTTTTAGTTTTTGTATATGACGACTTAGGAAGACTCACTGCGCTTCCGAAAGATGTCACCTTAAGTTTTTTTGCAACCATGCCTAGTATGGGGCATCCACTTGATCAGCCCGGATATTTTAGAGAGCTCACCCCAGGAATTTATCTTAACTCAGAAATCTCTTTTAATATGCCCGGAGACTGGAAAATGGAACTGTCGGTTTTGGACCAAAACTATAAAGAGCTGGATAAAGTTATATGGCTTACAGTTTTTTAAAGTACAGTTTTGCATTCTTAACTCTAACAATGATGTCGATTGGCTTTTCAAATTTTGCGTCGGCAAGCAGTTGTTGCGGTCAGAGTCCGGCGAGTTTTACGGTTCTCAATCAAGCACAGAAAGTCAGCTTAGTGACGTCGACCACACTTACGGAATCTTTAGGTCGGGTTTATTCTGACACAGAGAAGTTCTATGTTTGGCCCGACGATAAAAAGCGGACTGTAACGGGTGTCAATCTAGTCGCGGCTTCTGTGATTGAAACACGTCACCAGGTCTTCACTCAAATCACTTACCAAAGAGGCGAGTACCAAGATGGTGGGGATAAAGCCAGCCGAAGTCATTTTGGTGACACTTTGCTTGGTTATAGCTACGAGGTTTTGCCGGAGTTTACCTATTCAAGGTGGAAGCCGGTGGTCCACGTTTCGGCGCTCGTAAATTTGCCAACTGGTCATTCTATTTTTGATGAGAACGAACTCAGTGAAGGAGCTGATGTCACGGGCCACAACCAGTGGGGAGCAGGAGTCGGTGTCACGGCTCGAAAGGTTTGGTTTCCGGTGACTCTTATGACTCAGGCTAAAACTGTGCGACTGTTCGATAAAAATTTTGATCGCGCACAAGTTGGGGCTTTTTATGACAGCTCACTTTCAGGATTTGCAACCTATGCCACCCGCTGGGATGTTACTTTAACAGCGGGGCTGACATGGAGCCATCTTTCAGAAAAGCCGATCAAAAATTTGAATATCTCTGCAGAACCTTCAGAGGTCACAACGAGCCTTATCGCCGCACAATGGACAGCGACTGACAGCATAAGTTTGGGCGCCTCGGTTTCAGACCAGAGCCTTATTGGAAAGCCAAAGAACACAATTTTGAATCGATCTTATTCTTTAAACTTTAACTACAATTACTTTTAACGGAGTTGATATGCGATTTTTATCTTTACTGATGATGGGGTTGTTTTCGGCAGCCGCTTCAGCACATTGTCCCGAAGCCTTTAAAGTGAATCAAAAAAAGTTTTGCCTTACCGTCGAATGGGAGTTCGGTGAAAAACGCACAAACGGCGTGTTTGAAACGAGCGGAAACTTAAGTCCTTATGCGATCAAGCAGGGCGAAGCCCCGCCGACTTGGATTTATTCTCGAGCCTTGGTAAGTGTTTGGGCTGATGGCGACACAGAACACAAACCTGTAAAGCTCGATAATTTCAAAGTCTTTCCGTATATGTATATGGACGATGGAAAGCATCATCCCGCCACCTACAAGTTCACTTATGACGAAGCCAATGGTGCTTATATGCTCTCAAGCATGGCGCTTCATAAGATGGCAGGATGTTGGAGCCTTCGTTGGACAACGGACTCGTCTGAAAACCTAAGCACGAGCAAACCACTTATGGACATCATTCAGTATTCCAATTTTTCTGAAAAAGAAAACAAAGAGGCTGAAGCTTTTTGTAAGAGTCTAAATAAAAGTGCTGCGCCTACAGCACCCGCGAGTGGTGGGCATCACCATCACTAGTTCGACGATTTAGCTTTTCGGTCTTTTTGCGCCAATAAATCAGCAGAGAGGGGAGACCAGGTCTCTCCTACAATTTTGAATTGACCACCTTCGTCCTTAGTTAAGTAAAGATACTTTTCACCAAAGTCCGAGTTTTTATCTGATTCGTAGGCTTGAAGAAAGCGGATGATGGCTCGATTGCCCTGAACAAAAATAATGGGCTCATGCATTTTTACTTTAATGTAATCGTACTTCTCATTAAGGCTTGCTTTAAATCTTTGCCAAGCTTCGCGGTTCATTCCCTGAGATTCAAAATCAGGATGATAATTTCCGATATAACCATCGAGAGTTTTTGATTCCCAAGCGGTTTGCCATTGATTGAGCCAAGTTTTCCACTGCATCGAGAATACTGTGAATTCGGCTAAAGGTTTATACTCGGCTTTGTCGACCACGATGATTGGCGTTTTCTGAACCGAGATATATTTGCTCAAATGCTTGATGATTTGGTCACGTACCACAACGCAACCACGAGAGCCGCGAAGTAAAGATTTGGTTTCGGGGATTGCGTGAAGCCAGATTCCAGAACCTGTTTTTTTGTTACGCTTGTCAAAAAAGTTAGGGTAGTCCATCACAAAGGCGCGGCTTCCGTATTCATCGAAATTAATTTTATTGCCTTCGTAAGCTTCTGTGAAAAAGTAAATGCCTTCAGGAGTTTTGCGGTCACCTAAAATGGCTTTGTCACCCGGGTTTTTCCCAATGTCCATGGGATGAGCTTCAATAAACTGCGGGCCGGCGGCTGAGAATTTCCAGACACTTAAAGTGCGCGTCGATTTGTCGGCTAAAAAGGCGTAAGACGAATAGAAACTTCCTAATTCAAAAAACGAGAACGACGTCGGGAATTGATCTTTAGGTGGAATTACGGCTTGAGGATCGGGCTTTTTATCTACTGAAGGATCTACTTTTTCTTGAGTTCCAATTTTGTTT
>CAZDFM010000246.1:0-4946 GCA_964504465.1 uncultured Pseudobdellovibrionaceae bacterium
TATTGACCTGATGAATTCAGGCTGCAAAAAAAGGGATTTTAATATCAAAACCTTTAAGATTATTGGCCGTGCAGTTTTTTATCTCGATAAAGTAGCGATATTTTGCCACGTCAATAGGACGCGGCTCACGAGGAGCTTCCCACGCTGAGCCACCCGACAAGTACGGAACTGTGATGGATTGAGGGGCATTCATAAACTCTTCTTTGGTGCCCGAAACAATAACTTCGCCGCCCAGATGGCCCGAGCCTGGTCCCATTTCGATTACGTGTGAGGCGGCTTGAATCACGTCTTGGTCATGTTCCACAATTACGAGAGTGTTTCCAAGTTCACGAAGTTGCTTCAATACCCCGATCAAACGGTCGTTATCGCGTGGATGTAAACCGATCGTCGGTTCATCCAAGACATATAGGGTTTGCGACAAACCCATCCCGAGCTGATTGGCTAAATTTAAACGTTGAAACTCGCCGCCGGATAAAGTTTTAGTTGCGCGGTCGATGGTTAAGTAACCAACTCCGACTTCATTTAAAAACTTCAGACGGTCACGCACTTGGCGAAGAGGCTCCGCGCAAATTTCTTCTTGGTGGGGGAGTAGTTTTAGTTCGTTTACGAACTTAGAAAGACTTTCGATCGTCATACCACAAAGATCAGAAATCGATTTGCCAGTTACGAGCACTTGTTGAGCTTCTGGCTTTAAGCGAGAACCTTTACAAGTCGGGCAAGTAAAGGGACTTTTGTAGCGAGACAAAAACACGCGCACATGCATTTTATATTTTTTAGTTTCAAGAAAATCAAAAAGCCCACGAACACCGTAAAAGTCTTTATTGCCTTCCCAAAGAGCTTCACGCTGTTTGGGTGGAAGATCTTCCCACGCCGTATGTAAATCGATCTTTGCGCGCTTTGCGTAGGCTTTAAGTTCTTTGCGGTCGGTTCCCGCAGAAGGCATTGCAAACGGAGCGATGGCTCCTTGAGCGAGAGTCAATTTTGGATTCGGTACGACTTTGTTTTCGTCGATCATCAGCAAGTTGCCGAAACCATTGCAGTCGGGACATGCACCCACTGGCGAGTTAAAGCTAAAAAGCGAAGAGGTGATCGAAGGAAAACTGAAACCACAAACCGAGCAACTGTTTTCTTCTGATAATAGAAGCCGTTCGCCTTCGGTCGTGACGACTTCGGCGCGCCCTGACTCAAGGTTAAGGTTGTATTTAAAAGCGGCGGTGTAAGCTTGCGCCACTGAATCAATGATTCGACCCTTTTCGCCTGTATTAAATGCTAAGCGATCTAAAACTAAATAGAAGTCGCCTTTGGGCAAAAGCTTTTTTGCATAGGCGAGCTCTTTAAGATCTATGATTTCGCCAACCGGTACTACAGCGTAGGGAACAAGAGATTGTTTAATTTCTTCGTTAAGCTGAGCTTCGGCTAAGATCTTTTTTGTACTTCGTTTTTTTAAAGGAGCATTGGCGGGTTCTTTGGCGCTCGTCTTTTTTGCGCAGTAGATTCTAGAAAAGCCGTCTTTTAACAACTGCCCCAAGAGATCTTTATCTTTTAGACTACGGCCATCTTTACTAATGAGAGTAAGTACATATCCGCGTTTGCCTTCAAAGTTTGCTAAGATTTTATCTGCAGCAGAACTGGGAGAATCTTTTTCGAGAGCGATATGATGATTTGGGCAATAAGCGTGACCGATCTTTTCGTAAATCAACCGAAGGTAATCAACTGTCTCGGTCGTAGTTCCAACAGTAGAGCGCGAAGATTTCACTCCATTTTTTTGTTCAATCGAAATAGCGGGAGGAATATTTTCGATCCCGTCTAGATCGGGTTTTGGAGCTTTGTTTAAGAACTGCTTACTGTAGTTAGATAAACTTTCGATGTAGCGGCGTTGGCCTTCAGCATAAAGAGTTTCAAAAGCGAGAGAGCTTTTACCAGAACCACTTGGTCCACACACAACCGTGAAAGAACCAATGGGGACTTTTACCTCAACAGCCTTTAGGTTGTTTTGGCGCACGCCCCACATATGGATATACTTCATTGAGCAAGATCCTCTTTAAAGAAGTCCTGATCCTCACCAGCGCTACCGGGAGCGCCGCCGACTTCTTGAGGTTCAGTTCCTTCTAAAAATGCTTGGCGAACAATCTTCTTGGATGTTGCCGAAGCGAGTTTACCGGTATCGCTATCGATATTCGCAAATACAATACCATCCGGTACCGCGAAGCCACGAGAAGGTAAACCTTCATGCGAAAACTTCATATATTCGAGCCAAATTGGAAGGGCGGATCTTCCCCCGACTTCTCCACGGCCTAAAGTCTTTTCTTGGTCGAAACCCACCCAAACACCGGTTGCGATATCGGGAGTGAAACCGATAAACCACGCATCAAAGTAATCGCTCGTAGTACCGGTTTTACCAGCGGCAGGGCGGCCGAGTGCACGGGCAGCTCCACCGGTTCCGCCCGGTTCATCGATTACCGCCTGAAGTAAGCTCGTCGTTAAATAAGCGGTTGTAGGTCTCATCAACTGATCGGGGTCTTCAAAAAATAACGGAGGAACCTTTTTAGTCTGAATTGTTTTTCGATCGGCGTTTTGGCCTTCTTCGCCTTCAGGAGCAGGAGCGCTGGCAAGTTTGGCTACCTCTTGCGAATAGGCTTCTCTGAGCTGGGTCAGCGATTCATTAAGTTTTTCCATCTCGGCCTTGAAGTGATCATCGATTCCAAGATTTTCGGCTAAAACCTCACCGTCTAAACTTTCGACCTTTTTAATGAGTAATGGTTTAAGGCGTCTTCCAAGTCTGCCGACTTGAGCAAAAGCACGAGTCATTTCATAAAGTGTGACACCGCTCGAACCAAGCCCAAGAGTAAAGTCCATGTTCAGAGGGCTGAAGATTCCAAGCCGGCGTGCATAGCTTGCAACCCAATCTACTCCGATATCTTCGATAATTTTTACTGTTGGAACGTTAAGAGATTTAATTAAGGCAGTTCTAAAAAGAATCTCACCCGTAAAGTCTTCTCCGTGATTGGTCGGCTTCCACTTTTTAACTGCGTCGGCTGAAACCTGACCTTCATCTTTAGATTCTTCATAAACCAAAGGAGCATCGATGATCATACTTGCGGGAGTGTATCCCTTATCTAAAGCGGCGGCATAAACCAGAGCCTTAAACGAAGAGCCAGTTTGTCGCGCGGCTTGAAGTGCACGGTTAAACTCAGATCTTCTAAAATCATATCCACCTACAAGGGCGAGTACGTCACCTGCGGTTTGATCAAAAGAGATGAGAGAAGATTCAACTAACGGCTCCTGCTCAAGCTGCACAGATGCGAACTCTTCGTAAACAGGCAGATCCGTGGGAGCTTTATATTTGTCTTTTTGTTTCTTCTTAAGAGCAGCAAGTCTGGAGTTTACGTCGGCTGGGTTGAATGTCGCGGAAATAATACCCACTTTTATAACATCGCCTTTTGCGAGTGCTTCAGACGGTTTGCTAATTTCGGATCGGCTCTCTCGGCCAGTGGGGTCTGCTTTTCGAGCCCATTTCATGGTTTCAAAATCAATGAGCCCTTTTGTTTCGGCAAAACGAACCCAAACAACTCCCGCTTCATCGTCAACTTTCGTGACAACTGCATCAACAATTTGCTCGGGCAAAATGTAATCTGGCAAAACTGGAAGTTTTTTTCCGGCAGCATCTTTGCCGGTTAAATTTAAAGGACCCTTCGCTACAATCGTTCCATCTGGACGAATCGTTCGGATTGGAGAAAAGTCATCCATTAAGGTATTGCGAGTTTCGAGCAAGAACTTTGCAATATCTTCTGAGTTCTCTAATTTTTTGATAGCTCCTCTAAAACCTTGTCGCTTATCAAGTTCTCTTAAACCTAAACGCACCTGTTTTTGCGCTTCTGCTTGTTTTGCAGAATCAAGGCCGGTGTAAATCTTAATACCTTTATCTAAAACAACATCTTCACCTAATTGCGCAACCAGAAGCTGGCGCACGATTTCTAAATAATAAGGCGCTTGTTCTTGATAAGTTTCGCGAACGTAAACCTGTAAGGGTTCGTTTTTGGTTGTTTCGGCCTGTTCCTTTGTAATGGCTCCTTCGGCGGCCATACGGTCTAACACATACTTTTGTCGCTCTTTAGCAGAAGATGGATTTTTAATCGGGGAATAACGAGTAGGAGCCTGAGGTAAGCCCGCAAGTAATGCCGATTCACCTAAAGTGATTTGATCAATAGTTTTTCTAAAATAAATATCAGCTGCAGCCCCAACACCGTAAGCGCCTTGGCCTAGATAAATCTGGTTCAAGTAAAGATACAAAATATCTTGTTTAGATAAGTTTGTTTCCATTCGGTAGGCTAAAATGGCTTCTTTAATTTTTCGAGTGTAAGTTTTTTCAGAGCTTAACAAGAGTGATCTTGCAACCTGTTGAGTGATCGTTGATCCACCTTGAACTTTTCGGCCGGCGCGAACGTTTGCGATCGCCGCTCTTACGATGGCGACAAAATTAATCCCGGAGTGCTCGAAAAACGAAGAATCTTCAGCAGACACAAACGCATCGACTAACTGTTTTGGGATTTTATCGTAAGGAACCAGAATTCGAGTTTCACGTTTGAACTCGCCGATCTTAACACCTTTGCGATCGTAGACTTGCGAAACAAGAAGAGGTTTATAATCTTCAAGTTTGATCATCTGTGGAAGATTAGAAGAAACAGAAATGATGAGAGTGGCGACAACCGCAACTCCTAAAAAAATCACGCCCACTGCAAGGGCGATTAATCGCTTGATAGTCATTGAGGTTGAGCTCCTGTCCGAAGACTTCAAAGATGAATCCCAAAATGGAAATTTGCCAATGCAAGAGTATATCGACAAGAGCGAAAAGGGACAATGATTGAGAGTTATTGAGCACCGACTGGCGCGGTGCTCCGGCGATTCAAAAGGCGACTAAGGTTAAGAAGCTTGTCCGTCTTCCTGAA
>CAZDFM010000247.1:0-4924 GCA_964504465.1 uncultured Pseudobdellovibrionaceae bacterium
CGTTTTTGGTTTTCGGCCTCGTAGGATTCTCTTATCTCTTTGCCGTCGAAAATTTTATTTGGCCGGGCCAGACTACGAAATTTATTTTACTTGGATGTTTGTGGTCAGTGCTGGTTTGGTTACACGGAGTGCTTCACAAGATGTGTGATGCTTTTGGTTTAACAGTCGCGGCTGAAAAAGTGCGGATGGTGCAAAAAATTATTTCGAACGTGTTGCTATTGGCTTTGTTCTTTCTCGACCGTTTAAACCTAACAACTTTCTTCGTTTACTATATTGGTATCTTGGGATTCTTATTTGTAGGATTTTTCATAGTTCTTTTACGTGCTGATAAGTGGCCCAAGATTCCAGACTGGAAGTTGACGAAAACCCAATTCAAATCATATGCCGTTGAGTATTCGCAGTATTCGCTCCCCCTTTTTGTTTATTTTGCCTTTGAATCTATAGTTGCAGTTATCGATCGCTGGTTACTGCAAACTTATGCGGGCAGCGAGGAACAGGGATATTTCGGCTTCGCATATCAAATGGGCCATCTCATTTTTCTTTTCGTCGGCGCTATGACTCCGCTGATTCAAAGAGAATTTTCGGTTTCGTATCAAGAACGAGATTATGCAAGACTTGCGTATCTGTTCAAACGCTATATCCCACTGCAGTTTGCAATTGCAGTCTTCTTTGGATCATTTATTTGTTTTCAGGCCGATAGGTTAATCGCCCTTTTCGCGGGACGAGAGTTTAACGAATCTTTTTTACCGTTAATGGTTTTAGCGTTTTATTCGGTTTATTTTACTTTTGGGAGAGTAACCTCTTCGCTCTTTTTCGCGATGGGAGCCAACAAGCTTTTTAGAAATGTTGGCGTGTCTGTTTTATGCTTTGGGTTAGTAATTTCTTGGTTTCTTTTGGCACCGAAACATCTAGCCGGTTTAGATCTTGGCGCAATCGGCCTCGCTGTAAAAGCTTTGATTGTTTATTTTATACTTATTAATATTCAGCTGTTTTTTAATACTCGTCTTCTAAAACTTCGTTACCGATATTATTTGATTCACCAGGTCACTGCCGTAGGCTCATTTATGCTCCTGAGCTATTGGGCAAGACACGGAATGACCGAGGTTTATAATTTTCCACCCCTTCAAGGTTTTATAATCTCTGGAACAATTTATTGCAGCTTTGCTTATTTTTTCGTGAGCATATTCCCAAGTATCTTTGGTCTACATCGGGAAGATATAAAATGGCTCAACTCAAAATTGAAGTTCTGGAAATCTCCCATAAATAAACAGGTTGATAATTCCGAGTTCGATATCGAGACACCACCTGAAGTTTTGCAGAATGGAATTCGTAGGAAGTTGAAGCTTGCCATTTTAAGCGCTAGGTCCTCTATTCATACGGTTCGGTGGGTCAACGCACTTGCCGAACGCGGTCATGAAGTTCATTTAATTTCAATGCACAACGGTGGAGACCCTCTGCATCCGAACGTTATTCATCACAATCTAAAGTTTCCAGCGCCATTGGGCTATTTTTTAAATATGCAGGCACTTCGCAAGCTATTAAAAAAGATCGCGCCCGAACTCCTACATGTACATTATGTAAGCGGTTACGGGACATTGGGCTCTTTAAGCGGGTATCAACCTCGCGTAGTCTCTGTATGGGGCAGTGATATATTTAGCTTCCCATTAGCTTCTCTCTTTAACGAAGCACTAGTGGCATGGAATATTAAAAAAGGCGCGTGGGTATGCTCGACGAGCTACGTAATGGCACATCAAACGTTGAGAATTGTGCCCCAAGCGCGAGGCAAAATATCGATCACACCATTTGGTATTGATTTAGAGAAATTTAGACCAAGGTTTAATAAGAAAGACGATTCAAAAATTATCATTGGTACCGTAAAAACTTTGGATTTCAAATATGGCATTGATGTTCTAATTAGAGCCTTCGCGTTATTGCAACGCAGATTGCAAACCGAGAATCACGCAAAAGCTGGCCAAATTGAACTTCATATTGCGGGTAAGGGAGATATGGAGGTTCGGTTAAAAGAAATTGCTAAAACTTTTAGTGTAGAAGAATCTACTAGATTTCTTGGACAGGTTCCTCATGAGGATGTCCCCGGAGTTCTTAATACTTTCGATATATATTCTGTGCCCAGTCGGGAGGATTCTTTTGGGGTAGCAGTTATTGAGGCCTCAAGTTGTGAACTACCAGTTATCGTAACGCGTGTAGGAGGACTTCAAGAGGTAGTGGTCGAAGGTACGACTGGAGTTCTCATTGATAAAGATAACGTGAAGCAACTAGCAGAAGCGTTTTACAAATTGATTGAGGATAAAGATTTGAGGTTAAAATTAGGACGAGCAGGGCGCAAACATGTCATTGCTCTTTACAACTGGCCTAACAATGTCTCTAAAATGGAATGGATTTATATTACGTGTTTAGCGAGCTATAAAGCCAGGAAAGAACGGTAGTTATGAAAGCGTTTAAAGAATTCGTCACTTTTGCGCCTCCTCTAATTGAAGCTGAAGAACTAGCGGCAGTTGCCGAAGTTTTAAAATCGGGATGGCTTTCAACAGGGCCCAAAACTAAAGAATTCGAATTGAAGTTTAGAGAATATATTGGTGCACAAGCTGCACTTGCATTAAATTCGTGTACGGCAGGTCTTCACTTGGGGTTAAAAGTTTTAGGCGTTGGGCCTGGGGACGAGGTTATCACGACGCCGATGACCTTCTGTGCTACGGCAAATGTGATTGAGCACTTAGGCGCTCGAACTGTACTTGCCGATATTGATCCTGATACGTTATTAATAGATCCGAGCGAGATTGAGAGAAAGATTACTGAAAATACAAAAGTGATCTTGCCGGTGCACTATGCGGGTCAAGCCGCAGATATGGTTTCGATTAACGCTATTGCAAAGAAGCATAATATAGCGGTACTGGAAGATGCTGCTCACTGCCCCCCCACTTTCGATCAGGGCCAAATGATTGGTTCTGGCGAAAATCTAGCTGCATTCAGCTTTTATGCCACAAAAAATATCACCACGGGCGAAGGGGGAATGCTAACTGGGCCCTCAGATCTCATCGAAAAAGCGCGCATGCTTTCTCTACATGGTATGAGTCGAGATGCCTGGAAACGTTTTCAGAAAGGCGGGAATTGGAAGTATGACGTTCCTCAGCCGGGATATAAATATAATATGACGGACCTACAAGCAGCCTTGGGTTTGGCGCAGCTTAAAAAAATTGAAAGCATGTATCAAAAACGTCTGAAGCAAGTTGAAATCTACAACCAGGTATTTAACTCCTGTGATTTAATCTCTCCAGTTCAGGTACGGGAAGGTACACAGCATTCACATCACCTTTATGTCGTGAAACTTTCACTTGAAAAGCTTAAGATTGGGCGCGACGAAATCATTCAACGACTAAATGAACTGAATGTTGGAACGTCGGTTCACTACACCCCGATCCACCTTCATTCGTATTACATGAAAAAATATAATCTCACTCCGGCCTCGTGCCCTGAAGCAACTTATTGCTATGAGAGGATATTGAGTTTGCCATTGAGCCCTGCGCATCCTCTAGGCACTATTCAGAAAGTTGCAGATTTAATCGTCGAAATTCTCGAAATGGAGCTGCGATGAATCGTTTGCTTAAACGCGCTTTTGATATTTTGTTCTCAGCCTTGGGAATACTGCTGTTAGCACCGGCCGCTCTAATTATAGCTGGAATAATTTTAGTAAGAGACGGTCGTCCGGTATTCTTTCGGCAGGAAAGAGTAGGATTGCGCGGTAGAGCATTTAAGATTTTAAAATTTAGGACTATGAGACAGCACGATGGCGTCAACGGCTTGCAGATTACTGTTAAAGCCGACGCACGGGTTACTTCTCTTGGTAGCATATTAAGGAAATATAAAATTGATGAACTACCCCAGCTAATAAATGTCTTGCTCGGTGACATGAGTTTTGTAGGACCAAGGCCCGAAGTTTCTAAGTACGTGGCATTTTATTCTCAAGAGCAGAAACGAGTTCTTGAGGTGAGACCGGGCATTACTGATCCTGCGAGCATTTATTTTAGGAACGAGGCTGAACTGCTGAGTAACGTCGAAAATGCTGAGGAATTTTATGTGAGTCAGATTCTACCCAAAAAACTCTCGTTGAATCTCACATATGTTGATAAAGCGAATCTTGTAGAGGATCTAAAATTAATTATTCAAACAATTAAAGTCATAATATTTTCCAACACATCTCCCGAGGCAAAGGCGAAATAAATAATGTCCATCCAAAGGGCTCTTTAGTGAAAATGGATGGAAACTTCCTTGTGCGCAACAAACACATGCTAGTCGCTAGTGGTTTAATAGCGCTTTATTTTTTGCCGCTCATAAAATTGGGTCAAGATGCCTATGTACTTATTCAAGACAACTTGGATGTATCTTTAGTTAACATGAACTTCTAGTTGAAAGTGGTAAGATATTTGCTTCGAACAGTGCAATCATCGATGCCATTAACCAGCCACGATTGGTTCTGGGTAGCGAACTTAACTATCATGTGCTGTTATTTTATTTATTACCGCCCTACAGCGCTTACGTGATAGGACTAATGATCACTCATTGTACTGCGTTTGTTGGCATGTTCCTGTTGCTCAAAAATCATCTCTTACCTAGAACAGAAAATTTCTTGAACGTTGGGGTCGCCCTTTGTTTTGCCTTACTTCCGTTTTAGCCTTTCGGCGGGTTGAGCGTTTCGGGCCAACCTCTGGCTTTGTATGCTTTTTTGAATTTACGCCGCGGGCAGAAGTTAACCGCCTCACTCTTAGTCGTGAGTTTAATGCCGTTTTTTTCTTCCTTCATTCTTAGCGGGATCTTCTTTTTAGTACTGATCACCGGTATTTTCTTTTACGATTTTGTGACTGAGAGGCGCTTAAAGCTCTGGCCAGCAGTCGGTATCGCGCTTATG
>CAZDFM010000248.1:0-4921 GCA_964504465.1 uncultured Pseudobdellovibrionaceae bacterium
AAGAGCTTCACGCTAAAGGTTACAGAGTCTTTATGCCTGACCAAGTGGGCTTTGGAAAGTCATCAAAGCCTGGACAATTTCAATATAGCTTTCAGGCTTTAGGGCTTCTTACGCAGCAGCTTCTCGAAAGCCAGGGTATCACTCAATACATATTGCTTGGCCATTCAATGGGGGGAATGCTCGCGACTCGCATGGCACTCATGTCTCCGGATAAAATTAAAAAATTAATATTAGTGAATCCCATTGGTCTTGAGGATTGGAAAACCATGACTCCCTATAAAAGTGTGAACGAACACTTTCAAGACGAGCTGAAAACAACTCCCGAAAGTATTAAGAAGTACCAGCAAGAAAACTACTATGCCGGCGAATGGAAGCCCGAATACGAAACTTTGATCGAAGCGGCTTCAGGTTGGACTCGTCATCCGGATTATCCCTTAGTTGCATGGAATGCGGCCCTTACGGCGGATATGCTTTTTACTCAGCCTGTAGTTTATGAATTCAAAAATATTAAAGTGCCGACTGCCTTAATCATTGGGCAAAATGACAAAACAGCTCCCGGTCGGGCTTGGGCACCAAGTGAAAACAAAGACAAAATGGGCCTTTACCCACAACTGGGTAAGAACGCTAAAAAGCTCATTCCAAAATCGAGGCTTTATGAACTCAGAGGTCTTGGCCACGTGCCCTTTATAGAAAATTTCGAAAGATTCATGAAAGAGGGTCTCGAACCCGCTCTGAAAAATTAGGTGTTAAAACAACACTTTAGAGTCTTTACCGGGTGACCTTAAAAAATTGGCGCGGCCATAGACCGAGCGCCTAAAGTACGTTATATACCAAATTCGTGAAAAAGCTTATCGAAGGCATTATCGAGTTTCGCCGTACAGTCCAGCAGGGCTACCGCGAAGCTTTTGGACGCCTTGCCACTGGCCAAGCCCCCGACACTTTGTTTGTTGCTTGCTCTGATAGTCGTGTGGTCCCAAACACTTTCGCATCAACTAACCCTGGTGAGCTTTTTGTAATTAGAAATATGGGCAATCTCGTTCCACCTTGTGGACCTGATGGAAAGTCTTCTGGAGACGGAGCCGAAGCGGGCGCCATTGAATTTTCAGTTCAGAGTTTAAGAGTACGCGATATAATTATATGCGGTCATTCCGAGTGCGGAGCCATGCGTGCCCTTATTGGTGATCGTAACCAACTTACTATGCCCAACATGAGCCATTGGTTAAGACATGGCGACAAAGCCCTTGAGCTACTGAAATCAGGGTACAGAATTGATCCGACGATTGCTCCACACAATCAGCTTTCGCAACTCAATGTGCTTTTACAAATGGAGCACGTGAAATCTTATCCAGCTGTTAAAAAACGCATGGATGAAGGAAGCTTACAAGTTCATGGCTGGTGGTTTGAAATCGCCAAAGCAGACGTCTTTGCTTACGATGACAGTGAAAAAGCTTTTAAGATTATCGACGAAGATGAAGCCGAACGTATGCTTCGACCTCTTCAAAACTAGGCTTTTCTTTCTCGGCCAGATTTTTTAAATAACTACACTTTTATCAGACAGTTTGTGGAACATTTAAGAGCGCCAATCTCTTAGACTTAGCTCAAAGCTTTCACATTCGGAGTCGATCCTTGAGACCTACACAGCAAGACATATTTAAATTATATGCCCTGATTCTTCTATTACTCTCAGTCGTATTTATTTCGGGGAAGGTCTCGGCTCAGCCTGAGGTTGAGCTTGCTAAACCTACACTGCAAACTAAAGAAGGCGAGACAGCTAAGATTCGTCGCATTCCCAAAGAGTTTGATGACCAGGCCACCAAAAAGGTCTTAGAGGGCATTTTGTCTGAAGCGGGGTGGTTTCCCAATATCAAAATTAAAGTCGAGAAGGGATTAGTACTTGTTCAAGGAAAGATTAAAGATAAAGCGCATTTAGATTGGCTCGTCGCAACCGCTGATCGCCTGCCTACTGTTATTGCGGTCATTAATAAAGTTGAGCTTGAAGAGGTTCCAGCGTCTGATTTTTCTCCTGTGGTGGCCGAAAGTCGCAGAATGCTCGAAGCAGGTAAAAAGCAGCTGCCCAAATTTTTAGTGGGCTTAGTACTTATTCTGGCATTCGGTTTTTTGAGCCGCTTTCTGGTGAAAATCGCACGCAATTTTTGGGCAAGGCATATCAATAATACGTTTTTGGTTTCAGTGGTCAGCTTTTTAAGTTTGATTCCGCTCTATGCAGTTATGCTTTACCTCACATTGGCAACTCTGGGGCTGTCGGGTTTAGCCTCTACGATCATCGGAGGAACCGGGCTTCTAGGTATTGTGCTGGGTTTTGCGTTCAAAGGGATTGCCGAAAACTTTCTTGCGGGTATTTTGCTTGCGGTACGAAGTCCGTTTAACAAGGGTGACTCTATCCAGGTCGGTGAATTTAAGGGGATCGTTCAAAACCTTAACATGCGCGGGACGACCATTATGGATTTCGACGGCAATTTACTTCTCATTCCCAACGCGATTGTCATACAGTCGGTTGTGAAGAATGCTTCGGTGAATTCTAAAGTCAGACATATGCTCACTATTGGAATTGGCTACAACGAATCTATTCAAGATGCCGAAGAAATTATTTTGAATGCGCTCAAAGAAGTCCCTGAGGTTTTACAAGATCCACCTGCCATGGTGGGGGCCGACAACTTTGGCTCTTCGACAATCAACTTAAATATTTTCTTTTGGCTTGATACAAAAGTTTCGAATGCGATGAAGGTTAGGTCTGACGTGGTTTCACTTAGTAAAACTCGTCTTCTCGAAAATGATATTGAACTTCCAGATGACGCCCGTGAAATCATCATCAAGCGCCCCAAACCCGAAGAGAAAAAGGCCGTTACCGCACATCAAGCCGATTCTCAAGATAGAGCGCAAAGAGCAAAAGAGTGCAAAAATCACGACGAAGCCGTTAAACGAATTTCTTCTGGTGTGGAGCTTCCCGGTAATGACGGAAGCCTTTTATAATTAGGGGAAATCAGATGGCTTATTACAGTTTGAGAATCAATATGAATAGTGGCCTTAACCAAGCTCAGATAATGGACCAAATTAAGGGGCAGGGCGATGACGTCATTCAAACCAGTGATGGCTTGTGTATTCAGACAAAATCAAGCCTGGACGAACTTAAGGCCTTTTTAAAAGAAAAGAACTTAGACCAAGTTTTGCTGACTAAAATTAACCGTGATTCCCAAAGTGAAGTTGCAGAGCTCAGTCCTGACGTTAGAGCTTTTATAAACTGCCCCATTTGAGTGCGCGTTTTTGAAGATGTCCTTGAACAATTTAGTCTTCAAAGAATATTACTGATTGTGAATGTAGAGTTTAAGTATGAGCTCTAAGTTTGCGGGCTTTTTCGTGGTACACCAGGATCTTCGGGTGAGTCTTTTAATGTCGGCCCGGAGTTTGGCGCACCGCTGGTTAAGCGGAAACAATGGATCAAAGACTTTCTTTTGCTCGTTTTGAAAAAGGAGTTCTTTTATCTTCTTAATGCGCTCACGACTAATAAACGTCTCATGCAGTGAGCTTGGGAAATGTCGACGGATTAATCTTCTATAAATTTTGGATCCATCTGTTTTTATGATATGTGGATCCTCAGTTAACTTGGCTTTTATATCTAAAAATAGTCTCTCTAAGGTTTCAAATCGTTCATTTTTTCTTCGGCCATATTTTTTAATCGAGTAGCGACTTAAATGACCTTTAGCTGGGATTCTTCCAACTGTAGCTGAGAGGATCTGATACTCATCGGTTACAGCTAAAGGTATAGTTAAGGGTCTAAGCTTAGTACTTTCGATGGATTCCATTTCGTCGATAAAAAGAGTTTTTACGTTGGTTCTATATTTTGGTTTGAGATCATCTTGTATTCCAAGCCACTTAACTTTTTGGTCAACCGTATTTTTGTTACATTTTAGAACCCTTGCAATCGCCCTCTGAGGTAAGCCGTTTGTGAGGAGAATAAGAATTTTATCATTTAAATGGGGCCTCTTTTGCCGAAATGTGGGAGCGAGGGTTTGAGAAGATGATGACCTCAAGCAGCTCTTACAAAAATAGCGACGCTTCCAGGTATTTAGGATTTTCACTTTATAAAATCCCCGACGCTGGAGATCTCGAGAACTACAATAAGGACAAGATTTAACCAGCAAGCGCGACATAGCGCTCACTAGTGCAACGACTAAACTCGAATCAAAACCAGCTTAATCGCTTTTGACTTTCATAATGTCCGAAAATCAGAGGGGATATCAAAATAGCTCCCGCCCGTTTTGCGCAGCAAAACGGGGCAGTTTACATCGAGTTTAATTATTTCACTTTTTCGACGAGCTTTGCGTCGACCGAGAATTTTCCTGGGCCAACATAAATAAACATGGTTGCAATGGCTGCAAATACGACCGCGAGTTCATAGCCTCCCATATACGGATCGCCTTTTTCGATATGAAATTGTGTTGCAACAAGCATTGTGGAGAGAATGCCTAACGAGGCGAGTGGAGTGAGAAGACCAATCACCCACGCAAGACCGCCGCCAAATTCAGCTAGCGCAGCTAAAGCTTGAAGGAAACCGGGAATGGTAGAGTCTGGGCCCATCCAGCTAAAAGGTGCTTGGATTTTACCAAACCCGTGCATCATAAAAGTTACTCCCACGATCACTCTTAAAATCAGAAGACCCATAGATACACGGTTCGACGTTAAGGAAAGGTTCATCGGCGGAAGTAGAAGTTTTTTGAGCATAGGATCTCCTGCAGGTGTCTAAGTTAAGGATACCCCTTTAGTAGGTACGAGCTTTCAGAAGACATCAACAAAAATCTTATTTGGCTTCGATTGCGTTTAGGTCCAGTTTTCTAAGTTCTGGGGAGAGCCAACTGATTATGCCGACAGTGAGGAGACAAACAACTCCACCTAAATAAACGGA
>CAZDFM010000249.1:0-4919 GCA_964504465.1 uncultured Pseudobdellovibrionaceae bacterium
TAGCTTCGTTCGCGGCCATAGCAGATTTTTTAGCTTCATTATTCTCAAGCTCAAGAAATTTTTGCTGGTCAATATCTCGTGCAACTGCATAGATTGCGTTTTCTGAGGGCACGGGAGTGGACTTCCAAGCAAGCCATTTATATTTACCATCTTTGCAAAGGTAACGATTCTCAAAGTTGAGAGTTCTGGCACCCACGTTGAGTTTTTCCATTTCATCAATTGTGGCTTGCCGGTCGTCGGGATGAACGAAGTTTAAAAACGGCTGCGACTGAAGTTCTTTAAGCGTGTAGCCCAGAATTTCTGTCGCCACCGGATTTATACGTTTAAACATCCCAGCAAAATCGGCGACACAAAAGATATCAGCAGAACTTGAAAAAAAGCGGTTAAGTTCATCTTCGAGTTTTTCGCGAGTTTTTAAGGTTTGGATAACGGTGAAGCCAGAAAAAACCAGCATTAATAGCCCAACAGAAAAGCCGATATACACAACTAGTTTTAACTGAGCTGAAAACGTATTGGCATTATCAATACGCGCGTTAAGTAGAAGATTTTCTTCTTTTTCTAACTCATGCAGAATTTTTCTGATGGCTTCGGCATCTCTCTTAACATCTCCAGAGCTTACTCTTGCGGTGGCTTCTTTGGTGCGTCCTTGGTTTCGAAGTTCAACAATTGCAGCGATCTCTTTGAGCGAATGCCGGTAGATTGGAAGGAGTTCGTTGACACGCTCGACTTGGAGGGGATTGTCTTTAACCAGCAATTGAAGCGTCGCAAAGCGCTCTTCAGAAGACGCAACCGCTTCATTATATATCTGCAAAAATTTCTTGTTGCCCGTGATGACGTAACCACGTTCACCCGATTGAGCTTCGGTTATGATTTGGCCGACATCTCGGATGGCGAGTAGAACCACCTCTGTGTGCCTAACCCATTCGCTGAGTCGCACAAAGCGGCTGTAGCTGTGAATCATGAGGGCGCCCGAAATAGCCATAATGATAAAAGCGAGAGTAAACCCGCCGAAAGCTTTGTAAGAATCCCGTAATGCAGCTCGCGCTCTTTGTGGCATTTAGGCAGATCGCTTTCGAGGGTTGTGAGTTGCGAGCCATTTGCAAATTGATTCCTGATCTGGCTGATCGAGTTGTACAAACGTAGCGCTTACTAGAAAATGTTTTTCTGGTGCTTCTACAGGTTGGCAAACCACAATGCGAAAAAGGGGAGCTTTGATCCCAATCTGAGTAAAGATCTCGCTTTCAATACGGATCTTCGCCTGAAGGGGCATTGGACTTGTCGTATGAATGGTGACTCCATGCTCTGAAACTGCGACGATTTCAAACTTTAAAGTCCACGAAGCGCTCGTTTTTTTTATTGGTACAGATAGTCCTAAAGCCCCGCGTTTACCCAGCAAAAGAGCTTCGACTTTTTCAAGAAATATTTCGGGAACGATGGGCTTGATTGAATAATCGTCAGCTCCAACTCCAACTGCACGTGAAACATCTGCTTTGTCTCGTCGACCCGTAAGAAACATAATCGGAGTGTGCTGAAGCTTTTCGTTTTTTCGAACCGTGGCGGCAAGTGAAAATCCCGATACTCCGCCCGGCATATTGGCGTCAGTGATAATGAGATGAAAAATTTCCTTGAGAGCGGTGTCGATAGCCGTGTGACCATCTTTGACGAGAGTGACCGAATGCCCTGCCTTTTGCAAAATTGCCTTCGCAATTTTTAAGATGATTTCGTCGTCATCAACAACGAGAATATTGGCCATTTTATCCTCCGAATAACACAGAGTATTGATCGGCCGATAGCGGAGTGAACTCCAGGCACAGAGCTTGTGTCTAGATCTTGGTCGAGCGATTGTGAAGAGAAATTAATCTTAAGCTTTGAGCTATTCTCTGACCACATGGCACATATAGCCGCCGGGGTTTTTGATAAGGTAATCCTGGTGTTCTTCTTCGGCCGAGTAAAAAACTTGAGCATCTAAAATTTGCGTCACAATAGGTCTGTCAAATTCACGCTTTTCTGTGAGGTCTGCTATGACCTTTTGAGCCACCACACGCTGTTCTTCGTCTTCAACAAAAATAGCTGAACGGTACTGAGTGCCGACATCATTATGCTGGCGATTCAGAGTCGTCGGATCGTGCATTTTAAAAAACAGGCGGACTAATTCTTCGTAACTTACTTTTTGTGGGTTAAAGACAATCTCTAAAGCTTCAGCGTGACCAGTCTTGCCCGAGCAAACTTCTTTGTAAGTTGGCTGTACGGTGGTGCCTCCGGTGTAGCCGACGGTTGTGTCGAGTACACCCGGTATCTTTCGAAAGATTTCTTCGACACCCCAAAAACATCCTGCAGCGAACGTGGCGGTGGATTCAGATTTTTGGCTCATTTTTAGCTCCTCAGGAAACTATTTTTTAAACAGACTTAGGTACTGGCCGTAACCCTCGGCCTCAAGTTGATCGACGGGAATGAACCTAAGCGAGGCTGAATTAATACAGTAGCGTTGTCCACCCGCATCTTGCGGCCCATCAGGAAAAACATGTCCTAAGTGAGAATCTGCCTTAAGAGATCTTACTTCGGTTCGCGCCCAGCGGTCGTTTTCTTGGTGGTAGGTGATGTTTTTTTCGATTGGCTTTGTAAAACTCGGCCATCCCGTTCCAGAGTCAAATTTATCGGTCGAGCTAAAGAGAGGTTCACCGGACACAACATCAACATAAAGTCCCGGGTCTTTTTTGTTCCAGAACTCATTACGAAAGGGAGGTTCGGTTCCACATTGTTGTGTGACCGCATATTGTTCAGGTGTCAGTTTTTCTTTTAGAACGTCTTCATCAGGTTTTTTAAAGTCTGTCATCAGAGTCTCCTCTTAAAAAGATGCAGCCTTTATTTAACTTGTCTAGCACCAGAGATAAAGAATTAAACCTCTTTTGGCTCTTTTATGGGGCTTGAAGGTTTATCTGGATCGGGCGGAGCCTTTTCGGGCTTTTCGGCCCCAGGGTCTTCGCGTTTGGTCTTATCATTTTGAGGATCTTTAATCTTATCTTTAGGCTTTTCGAGCGCCATTAAATTTCTCCTGAACCGCCAGAGGATTTTTGATCTAGTTAGAATATCACCGTAACTACACAGTTATTAAGCTCCATCTTCAGACATGAACATTTCTTCTCAAGTAAACTCAAAGCTTGAGACCCAGCATGGAGACCCCAGCGCGGAGACCCCAGCGCGGAGACCATAGACCACATCAGGAGACAACATGAAGCCCACCCTTTCGAAATACTCTAAACAACTTTGTTTTTTAGCCCGAATGGGCTACGGCGCTAGAGCCCTCATTTATTTAGGTATAGGAATCTTGGGCGCGCTCAGTGCACTGAAATTAAGTTCAATGGAAGGCGCAACCGATCCCGTCGGGATGATTAAATTTTTTCAGTCAGTTCCTATGAGCACTTTTTTACTAGCTGTAACTGCCCTTGGACTTTTTGGATTTACACTATGGCGCTGGATTCAATGTTTTTTTGATGCCGACCAACACGGGCGGGATGCTAAAGGGTATGCCATACGGGGCTCTTTGTTTTTATCGGGCCTCTCACATGCGGTTCTTGGTTGGTATGCAGCCCGGCTGGCTTTTGGTATACAGGCTACAGCAGATTCTAATACCGAACGCAAAGGTACTGCGTGGCTATTAGATCTTCCAATGGGTCAATACTTGGTGATGGCTTTGGGACTAGGTATCGCGGCCTATGCTTTCATTCAGTTTTACAAAGCCTATAGTGAACGTTTTAAGAAATATATGAATGTTCCTCGAGGAAACAAAGCGGTCATTTGGATCTCAAAGATCGGTTTAGCCGCGAGAGGAGTCAGTTTCATTATAATCGGCTGGTTCTTTATTTATGCGGGCTACACTCACAATGAAAATGAAGTGGGTGGGCTAAGCAAAATGTGGTCGTGGCTTGGAGACTCGAACTTTGGTTCTCTTATGATCTTACTTATGGCGATAGGTTTGGGAAGTTTTGCTTTGTATTCGGCTTTTGAAGCTCGCTACCGCCGCATTGAAATTTAGGTTTTGAGCACAGCCAAACCGGTCAGTTCTTACTTGATGCGAACCATCTTTGTTTCTCCGTCATAAGGCTGAAAGTTGAGATTCGTATCCTGACTGGCTTTTAAAATCTTTTTTACTATATCCGCAATTCTCCAGAGCGCACGGTCGATGCGTTCTAAATTTTTTTCTTCTGGAAATTTTTCTTGCAGATTGCTCAGTGAACCCATAGCAATCGCGAGCGGATTATTTATCTCGTGGTTGTAGGTGGTGACGATTGCATTTATAGCTTCGAGTTCTTTGAGTCTCACTCTTTCGCGAGTTAGTTCTGTTAGTTTGATATGGGTTCCAATCCGGACTAATGCGACTTCGACGTCGACAGGTTTGCGGATAAAGTCGTTTGCGCCGAGATACAAAAACTCGACGAGAGCTGAGGTCTCATTGAGTGAAGTCACAATGATGATCGGAAGCTCAACCGCAGAGTACTTGGCCCGAATCGCGTGTAAGATCTCATTGCCTTTTAGGCCCGGCATCAGTACATCGAGCAAAATGAGATCAGGCTTTTCAGTTTCAATTGATTCAAAAATTTTTTCGCCAGAGGGAAGACCGACGACGATATGTCCCTTTTTTTTGAGAACTTGAGTCAGCATAAAGCGATCAATGTCACTGTCTTCAACAATTAAAATTTTGCTCATGATGCCTTCTGGTAAGCTAAGAGGTCTTCTAGAGCGTAGGTAAGTTTTTCGGTTTCAACTTTTAAAATTTTCACCTGTGAGGCCGCAGCTGAGAAATTGGATTCCCTGCCAGATCTTTCTAGATCCCAAGCGATGGCGAATACAGCGTCGGCATAAAAGGTCGAAACATTGCCTTTAAGCGAATGCGCCTCGATTTCAAGCGACTTAGAATCTTG
>CAZDFM010000250.1:0-4886 GCA_964504465.1 uncultured Pseudobdellovibrionaceae bacterium
CTTGTTTTTGCTTTCCGAGGGGGAAATATGTCACGTTTAATACGAGTTTTGGGGGCGATAGCACTGTCTGTGCTAATTCCACAGGTTGCCCAAGCTGCAGATGAGCATCTGTTCACAAATCAACAGCCGAGTCTGCTAAATGTCAGAGAAAATACTAACTACGAACTGGGCACGAGATTTATAGCGAACGGTGCTGGTAAAATTAAAGGAATTCGGTTTTTTAAATCATCTAGTGAAACCGGCTCGCATACAGGAAGAATCTATTCTTCTACCGGTGAATTGTTGGCATCGGTTACGTTTAGAAATGAGACTGCATCGGGATGGCAACAACAGCTTCTCTCGGCTCCGTTGTCGATATCGGCCAATGTCGAATATGTAGTAAGTGTCAACACCGGAGGGGGAGCTTATGTGGCGTCCAACAATGGCTTTGCAAGCCAGGTGATAAATGGGTCACTTCAAAGCGCAACCGGTTCTGCCGGAGTCTACGGAGCTATTGGTGCGATGCCAAGAAACAGTTATCAACGCTCTAACTATTTTCGAGATGTAGTATTTGAACTGAACGGTACAGCTCCGCCACCAACATCAGCTGATCAAAAGTTGTTTTCGAATCAACAGCCAGCTTTATTGAATGCACGTGATGGGGTCAACGTGAACTATGAACTCGGCATGAGATTCACGGCTAATTCCGCCGGAAAAATTAAAGCTATTCGGTTCTTTAAATCGCCCAACGAAACCGGCACACATACAGGTAAAATTTATTCTTCAAGTGGGCAGGTGTTGACGTCGGTTACATTTACCAATGAAAGTGCGTCGGGATGGCAACAACAGTCGCTCGCAAATGCGTTAACTATAGCTGCAAACACGGAATACGTTGTGAGCGTCAACACAGGTGCAGGTTATTACGTCATAACGAGTTCGGGATTCAGTAGTCCTATAGTCAACGGCGCTTTACGAAGTGCTTCCGGTGCAGCCGGAGTCTATGGTTCCGTAGGCGTAATGCCTCGGAGCAGTTATCAGAATTCGAACTATTTTAGGGATATAGTATTTGAGTCGACTGGCGCAACAGTTCCACCTACTGATCCGAATCCGAATCCGAATCCGAATCCGAATCCGAATCCGACACCAACGCCTACCGGCACTAAACCTACTGCTGCAAATACGGGTTGGCAGTATACAGGAGTATCTCTTGTATCGAGCGGAGCTATCAGAGTTACTCAAAACGGAACTATTATTGAAGGCAAGGATATCTCGGGAGATGTCGTCATATCTGCTAGCAACGTAACAATTCGGCGTAATCGAATTCGCACCGGCGGATACTATCCAATTCGTGTCGTTTCAGGCACTAACATCATCATAGAAGACAATGAAGTGGACGGAATGGGAAGCTCGTCAAAGGCGATCTATGTTGAAAATGCAAACGTGACGATTCGTCGCAACAATATTCACGACAGCGAAGATGGATTGAGTCTCAATGGAAGCGGTGGAATCACATTGGTCGATAACTATATTCATTCGCCTCGCCACTCATCTCAAGGGCATTCTGACGGTGCGGAACTCTATAGTGGCAAGAACATGCTTATTAAGAACAATAATTTCGACTACCGAGGAGCGAACACCAGCGCATTTAATTTTTCCAACTGGGGCGGTCCCATTTCGGATATTACTTTTGACGGTAACTGGCTCGCGGGTGGAGCTTACATTATGTATGTCGACGGTAACTTTACAGGTGGCCCGATTACCAACGTCAAAGTTATTAATAACAGGTTTGTCAGGGGTAGTTCTCAATATGGGAATATGGTGATTCGCGGAAATATCGTAAACTTCACCTGGTCTGGAAACGTGTATGACGACAACAATCAGGAGATTCCATATCGTTAAAAAATAAGTAACGAGAGATGCCCGTTCTGCGGGCGTCTCTTACTATATCGAACTGTATTCTTTTCTTTTAGTTTGGTCTTGTTTTCAAAAAGCCATATAAATTGCTGGAATTAAATAAGCGGATCCAGATACGACAAGAATTAGCCCGATCGAAGCAAGCAGCACCCAAAGCGGAAGCAGCCACCATTTTTTTGCTTTTTTTATTTCGACAAAGAGCCGAATCAAAACTTGAATGATGGAACGGTTTTTATTGTTCACTTTTACCTACTGCCGTCAGTGCATCAAATATCTGAGTTGCAATGAGCGCATGCCCTTCTTTGTTCGGATGAATGGGATCTAAAAACTTATCACTATCTTTTAAAAGCTCTTCTGCGTCTACGATAGTTACATCGAGCTGCTTAGCGACGTTCTTCAATCTTTGATTTAGGTCTATGATATCTCGGACGATAACATTCTTCTCTAGTTTTCGACTTTCGGAGGCCAATGCTTTTGCAGTGCGACACTTACGGTTTTTAGCTGCTTCCGCAGAAGCGGCAAATAGTTGCTCGTAGCTAAGTAAAAAATTTGGATCAAGTCCTTGATAGTTATGAGGAGTGGTAACTAAAACCACATTTGAATTGAGTTGTTTGTATTTCGTCACGAGCTCAGTGAAGTAAACTTCAGTTTCTTTGGCGCTCAAACGTCGATTCGGAATTTGCTCAAGTGAGCGGCAGTCTAAATTGAGCAGGAATGAAGAAGTAAAAGAACTGATGAGCCTTAAAAAAGACGAGCCACTAATTAAACTAGCTCGGGTGTAGTGCAGCGAATCTTTCGTCGAAGAAAGTTCTTCGGCGTCAGATTTTGAGGACTGGAAAAAGAATCTATACCTGTCGACATCATTTACCCCAAATGCGAGTAGAACCACTTTAGGGCGGGCTTGTTTAATTGCGGGATGCTCAGATAATAGCTTTCCCTGAAAGGTGGAGTAACCAATCTGGCTGAGATTCAGCGCCTCGTATTTGCGGCCTGCGAACTCAGTCATCTTTTCTGCAAGTTTATCTGTGTAGACATCTTGGCTTTCGACACCCCAACCAAAAGCGCTTGAGGGGCCGAGAGTTAAAATTAAAGAGTCACTTTTAGAGATTTCGGCGGTTTCTTCAGGAGCGCGAAAGCCTTGAGAGTCTGTTTTGATGTTAGATCCATAAAACTTTTGATCTAAGTTAGGCCTTTGCATCCAGCCATATATTGGAGTAGTTCGCAATACCTCAAGACTGCGTTGATAAGGATTGCCCCAGTTATGAATCCAGAACCTACTTGTGCCCTCAAAGATAAGGAGCCAAAAAGCAATAGCTACAAATGTGATAAGACTACTTTTTAACATTTGCCTCTATGAGCGGCTGAATGTGTTCAACCAGACGGTCGGCAATGATTTGGTGAGCATATTTACCATACATGATCGAATCTACCCGAAAGAGTCTTTCTTCAGGGATCTTGTCGTCTCTCGAGTATCCACCTTCGCTCAACCAATTAGGACGACTCCAAAACTCTTCTTTGGCGTCTTGAGGCAACTCTAAATCTCCGGACCTAAAGACTTCCTGAAAATTTATAAAGCTGACATTGGTCGATCGGCTGGCAAGCTCCGTATATTCCTCATTGGGAATGATCACTACGCGCTGTTTTAATAAAACGACCGGAAGTTTGTGAGTGTCTGCAAAAGCAATCATCTTTTGGTTTAAACGTCTCCAGTCCTCTAGGAGTTCTGCGCGAAAGCCGGTATTGATAAAATGATAAAGATGGCGAGAAAACAGAAAGTGGGGCATCCGTCGCCACATAACACGCGCCATTTCTTGCACAAAAGGGTATCTATAGCTCGCTTGTTCATTGGGTGGTACGAAATCTTGGCCAAAGTAAAGGTCGACCCAACCGAAATCCCAAATTAACAAATCGGGTTGATAGTCTATAATCTCTCGCACGAGCCGTGCGTAGCCAGAAATTGCTGTCGTGCCTTGCTGTCCACCGTTCCAAACTTCAATATTTAGACCTTCATTTTTAGCGTTAAGCCTGTGTTCCAAGTACGAAGCGTACGTCTCATTGTCATTTACGCCAGAGCCGAACGCCGGGTAGCTACCCAATACAAAAATTCTAAAAGTTTTCGGGCCTTTCTTTATAGGTCTTTCAACGTTTCTAAACCCAAGTGAATTTACATTCACCTTGTAATACGAATCTTCTGGGCGTCCCTTAGGTCTGAGAAAATTTTCTGAAAGTCCATTATGAGTCTGCGGCAGAATCGACTTTTCATGAATTATTTCTAAACGACTTAAATCGTCCTCTCCTCTATTTAGAAAGACATAGTAGGGAGGTCCCCAAAAAATCTTTTTATTCTCGTAACCGGCGTTCCAATAAGCATTTATTTTATGATGTACATCCCGATACATAATAATTTCGTACGGATCTTTATTTATCACTCGTAGTTCGAACTGCAACCAGGCTTCCCAAACTACAAGCGGGCCCAACACGATCGTCAAGATAACAAAGAGGAATTTGAGTGCAGCTTTGATGAATCTGGGCATGTTATCTCTTCACTTTTAGAGGTTCAGTTAAGTCGTGCGTTCGAACATAATCAAGAGCAAGTTCTTCGAAAAAGGCAGAAATTTTTATTTCTAAAACTTCAGCTGATTGAAAGAGCTCGAGGTACCAGTAATAGAGGATATTATATAAAACAAAAGGATAGCAATCATGTTGCATTTCAGAGTCCCAGTAGCTTCCTTTTATGTCAGGTTTTGGAAAGAGTCCGAGTTTATAAACGAATGCTCCCGTTGTAGACTCGGTAGCTTTTGCCAATTGTTCCTCTTGTGGAAAGAGGTGGCCGTGCTGGTTGATAATGAATTTATCTGTAATGTCTTTTTCGTGAGGTACTTGCCAGTTTCTTACGGGGCTTTCGTAGTAAACACCAAAGGTTAAATAAACTTTTCGAACAGCTTCTAAAAAACGAGGCATATGACCTGGTAAATGCATCATTTCTTGG
Source organism: uncultured Pseudobdellovibrionaceae bacterium (assembly GCA_964504465.1). GTDB lineage: Bacteria > Bdellovibrionota > Bdellovibrionia > Bdellovibrionales > UBA1609 > CAZDFM01. The sequence continues at coordinate 4,883 of CAZDFM010000250.1, forward strand.
GTCA
>CAZDFM010000251.1:0-4873 GCA_964504465.1 uncultured Pseudobdellovibrionaceae bacterium
ACGAATCGGGATATTTTTGCGTCCCGATAGAATAAAATTCTTCCAGTTGTGCTTTTCGAGACACGGAAAAGCCGTAGTGAACCCCTTCTGGCAAAGGAACAGGGTTTACAGTAGGTGTCAGCGCCAGATCAAAGCCGGCAGAATTCTGAAGAAAAAGAAGGTTTGGGCCATACCAAATTTTTTCCCGAAAACCGAATAGCGTTTCGTAAAATTCCTTACTTTTGGCGATGTCGCGCACCATAAGGTGCAGGTGATTAAGATCCATTCTCCACTCCGATTTTCGCAAATTAATGCTGACCCACATAGATAATCCGAATATCGGATTTTGTCATTTGATCAACAAGTAAAGTTTTATAGTCGTTTGCTTCTCATTGCTCACTGACTATCGCAAAATTCCAAGAGGGCCTTATTCGCAAATACACGAAGAGTTGGTGATTTTAGGGTCCCACCTACCCGTAATAATGTAATTCAATGCAGCTCTCGAAAATGTCCTTCTGCAATACTCTTGCATAAAATCTAGCCCCCAACTTAATTGCCAATCAAAGTCAAAAGTTAGATAATTTAAAGTCTATGTTCAGTCATCACTTTGATCAAACGCCGGACACCGGAGTTGCGCTCCACTGGTTTATGCTCAGTTTCAGCGGCGGTTGCATAAATGCCGGGGGCTTTCTCGCCACAGGAAAATTCGTAAGCCACGTTACTGGCTTTGCCACGCTTTTCGGCGTGGACGTTACAAATAACCAAATAAATGCAGCAATGGGTATCCTCTCAGTCCCGCTCTTCTTTTTAATGGGGGCCTTTATTGCTGGCCTTCTGATTGATCGGCCAATCCATCTAGGTAAAAATCCTCACTTCGATTGGGTAATGGGACTGAGCGCGCTCTGCCTATTTCTTGCGGCAGGAGGGGGCGAGATGCTCCTCTTCGGAAGATTTAGTGAAGTTGTCGGGTTGAAGCAAAACTATTTTCTTCTGGTGTTACTCTGTCTAGCAAGCGGCCTTCAGAACGGAGCGATCACTTCATCGTCGGGCCGATCTGTTAGAACAACTCACTTGACCGGATTAACGACCGATCTCGGACTTGGACTTGCTCGTACTCTTACTTTTGATCTTAAGAAAAATATTTTTCAAAAAGAAGCCCGAGCGAATTATTTACGAATAGGTTCAATCCTAGCCTTCGTAATTGGCTCGGCTATCGGCGCGTGGATTTTCATTAAGGTTGGATATAAAGGCTTTGCCCTACCGGGGCTGATCGCTTTCTACGCTGCCTGGCATGGAAGGAGAGCTAAAGGTGTTGCACGTGTTTTACCCCCACCCTAAATACTGTTCCTTCTTTCTAACTACTGCGCAGCCCACCGCCTTACGCTGGTGGTTACAGGAGATCACGCTTCGTTTCGCTTTGAAATGAAGACTGAAACGAATAGAAGTAGAATCGTTACCAAATATCTAATCCACGGGTTGCTAACCCTTATCCAAATGAATAAGACTGAAAGAACGATCATAAAAATCGCGAGCACCTTGGTGGATCTCGCAATGGATCGGGCGTTTTCCCAATCCTTGAGCGCTTTACCAAAAAGCGGCTGTCGATACATCCAGTTGTGGGCCCTCCCAGAACTTCTTAAAAAACACCAAGCAGCAAGTAAAATAAATGGTGTCGTTGGAAGTACGGGCAGAAAAACTCCGATAGCGCCTAAAACGACGGATAAAATTCCAAGAACAAAGATACAAGACCGGATAGCTCGGTTTTTAACAACAGCCATTCGGCCCAGCTGAATCGCGTGAGGTCGTTGCATTTTCTTCTGATGTTTTTAAAGCCTCTTCGGGATTATTCAAAATAGCGCAAATATCTGCTCGCCATTTCTCAGGAAACTCCAAATTGAGATCAAGCTTCTTAACGAAAACGCTCGGGTCGTATTCAACAAGTACATTTTTTCCATTTGAAATTCTGCGAAATCGAACTGCGTTCTGACCAAGCTCGGAATGGCCGTAAGAAACTAAATCTTTTCGCTTAAAGTTTCCTTTCAAGCCAGGGAATCCCGTTGAACCCCATGCACCAGTAATAAAACCGATGACATTTGATCTCGGGCCAGTGGCTCGCTCGTCAAGATTTGACCCGAACTCCACGGCAAGATCACCTCGTTCACAGACTTTTGTTTCGGGAAATAACCGTCCTATCGCAGCTTCTGTAATAAGAAATGCTCCAGTTATCGCATGGCACGCGTGACCGGACATACGATAGCAATCCAACAACGAAATTTCAAAACTATGCATAATAGGCTGGGCATTTAGGAATTCGGCGAATGGTTCGTGAATGCGAATCTTACGAAGCTCCGCTATTTGTTCTAAGTTCTTTTTCGCGTGATTCATATTCTCTCCTAAAAAGTTCATTCTTTATGAACAAGGCCTCACCCATCCGTTCAGAAATTACCTTCCAAAGCGAGGCTTGGTCAGGTCTTAAATGCGATTCTAGAGTCTCATGGAACATTGAAAGCCACCTCGTCAGAAGCTCGCGATTAAAGCCAGCAAAAAAATGCTTTGCGACTGGATTGTAATGGTTGAAGAGGTAAGGCTTTCCTCCAAATCGAACCCACCAAAAATGCGTAATTTTTTGAGTATGCTCGGGCCAATCACCGACGGATCTAAAGGGAATCTGAAGAATGGGATCCCGTTGTATGTGAGTATAAAAGCCATCGACAACACGAAGTATTTCGTCATGGTCGAAATCGACACCATTTACGTTCACGGATGTTTCAGCGTTAGTGAGTTTGTCTTGTTTCATTCAATCCCACTTCTGTCCTTTCAAGTCGGATTCCCCATTCCAAGGTTCAGCCCTAGATTTCGTCGCTTCTTTGACTAGATTCACCTTTTCAACTGAAACCAGATCCGACTTGTTGCCAAATGAATTACGAATGTAAGTTGCCACTGCAGCAATGTCCTCGGGTTTTAACTGATCCTTAAAAGGAGGCATCACACCTTGAAATTTCTGTCCTTTAACATTGATCTCTCCTTGCACCCCGTGAAGGATGATCGCAACCAGCCGTTTTGGTGGCCCGTTTACCCATTCCGACTCCGCAACTGGCGGAAAGGCACCCGGAATCCCTGCGCCCGTGGCCTGATGACAAGCCTGACAGTTAGTCGTGAAAACTTGTTTTCCCTTTTCCATTAAACTCGGAAGATCAGCCATATTTGCTTGAGGAGCACTTTCACTGGCTGCACCGCTTGCGACAGCTGTGCGGCTATCACCGGGAGTCATGCTCGTGTCGGTCGTTTTTAAAGCAAGGTAAGAAATCCCAAAGCCAACGAAAATCGAAATTAAAATAATCGGGACGTTGATAAATCTGAGGGATGAAGCTTCGGATGGATCATTTTTTTCGTTTTCAATTCGATCTTGTTTGAATGTCATTGCTTCACCTCAGACGCCTTCATCGGTTCGTGGTCGCGTTTTAAACTCATTAAATATGAAACTAAATTTTCTGCTTCATCACTGGGAATAATCCATTGATCCGTCTTACCAGGAATACGAATAGCGCCTTTCTTTGGCGATTCGGTGGAAGTTACAACTTCATACATAAATGGAAATCCGGGCATGATGCTCCACTCAACTAAGCTTCTGGGAGCAAAGAGGTGGAGATGTTGCCAATCGCGGCTGGGTTGCCTTGTGCCGATGTTTGAGAGATCAGGCCCTGTTCGCATTGTTCCGAGCAAATGCGGTTTGTCGTAAATGTAATCGGAAGGAAGACTTGGGCGGCCCCAACCAAAGTGCTTGTCAGCACCAGCAACCGGATCACGCACTTGCTGAGAATGGCAATAAACGCAGCCGTTCTCGATATAGGATTTGCGGCCTTTCAACTCGGGTTCAGTGTAGGGCGATTGAGCGCTAACGGCGCCTTTATCAATCGCGGCAACTTGAATGCGCGGAGCTAAAACAAAGAGGAATATTGAAAGAGTGATTGTACTGGTTCCGCCAAGAACAAAAATATAAGCCTTGTTCATTTTGTCACCTCGGCCTTCTCAGGACGCAGAATGCTGATGACGTTATAGAGCATGAGGACATGTGACAGAAGCATAAGCGTTCCGCCGACACTGCGAATGACAAGGTAAGGCATTGTGAGTCTCACAGATTGTTCGAAACTTCCGTTAACATTTCTGAGTTCTTGACCTTGCAGCCAGCCGCCGATGCCAAGTCCTACAGCGTAGATAATGATTCCGAAAGCCGCGACCCAAAAGTGAAGATTTAAAAGTTGCGGGTGTTTGAAATTTCGTCCAACGATTCGCGGTAGGGCAAAATAAATTCCACCGAATAGAACCATTGTTGTGAAACCATAGAGTCCAAGATGCGCGTGCGAAACCGTCCAGTGCGTAAAATGAGTTGTGTAATTAAATGTTCTTAGCGAATGAAGTGACCCTTGTAGAGAGCTAACGGTATATGACATCGCTCCGAAAACGATGAACCTCAGCACAACGGATTCTTTAAGTACGTGAAAGTGACGGTACGTTGAAACGTGGTGGTTGATAGCAACCGTGATAACAGGAATCGCCATTCCGACACTCATTACAACCGACAAATTGCCGAGCCATGTGGGAATCGGACCGCCAAGCAAGTGATGCATTCCCACTTGCGAATAAAATAAAGCAAGCCCCCAAAATCCGAAAAGCGAAAGCTGATATGAAGCGATGGGATGGCCAATAATTTTCGGAAGCAAGTAATAGATAATACCAAGCCCCAGCGGCGTAACCCAAAGACCCAAAACATTGTGCGCGAACCACCAGTTTGCAATAGCTTGCTGAACGCCTGAATGAAGGAAGTGAGAGTTTGCGATCACGAAAAGAACTGGAAACCAAATAAGTGCGGCAATCGTGTACCACAGCGACCAGG
>CAZDFM010000252.1:0-4873 GCA_964504465.1 uncultured Pseudobdellovibrionaceae bacterium
TGTCACTCGTCATGGTATCCAAAAAACTAAAGTGGCTGCAGTTCTTCAATATACCGTCCCAGGAGTCGCGCTGATGTACTCGGGCGACGAGGTCGCCGCTGAATATGAACCCTATGAAGATCCGCCTCCTATCGTTTGGGAAGATAAAAATGACTTAATCCCATTCTTAAAAAAGCTCATCGACATCCGCCAGAACTTTCGTGCATTTAAAGACGAGCACTGGGAACCTGTAGACACCCCTCCTAACGGATCCCTCTACGCTTATGTACGTGGAAGTGGAAAACATAAGGCTTTAATCGTTTTGAATTTCGGCGAACGCAAAGTTTTAAGAATCGGCAAAAAGATTGCTCGCCAGTTTGGCATCAATAAGAATCAAAACTTTAAAGATGCCATTTCGAACAAAAATATAATTGTTAACTCCGGACCTGGCGGTAGCTACACAATTGAAGTAAAAGAATATGCGGCCTTCATCATCGTTCAAAGATCTACTTCACCTTAACTTGGTGAATAACCAAAGCGTCTTCGTAAACTGGCAGTCGAATTTTCAATGAAAGCTTTTATCGAAGGCGAAACATATCGCTGAGCCTGGTAAACAAAGTGTATCGGAGTAAATTCAGAAGTCCATTCTGGTAACACTGGGATGAGTTTGCCTGCTTTAATGTCTGATTCGCATAAAAAGGAAGGCAACAATGCAAGGCCAGCACCCTGAACTGCTAAATTATGTGCAAAGCTCATATTATTAACAACGATCTTTTTGTTTGCGACGGCGATCACAGTTCGCTTTCCGTTCTTAAGTTGCCATCCCGACGAAGAGATTGGCGTAAATAGAACGCAGACATGCTCGCGCAAGTTTTTAACGCTCGAGGGAACTCCATTCATCTTTATGTACTTAGGTGATGCAAAAATACGTAAAGAGACCTCACCTAGTTTTTTTGCGATCAAAGCTGAGTCCTTTAGGTCACCCGTGCGAATTGCAAGATCCACATTGTCTTGCAAGAAATCTACGTTGCGATCAGAGAGTAGAACTTCGATCTGAACTTTAGGGAACTTCTTTTGAAAATCAGCAATTAAACTTGGTAAAATGGCACTTCCGACATCAATCGACGCTGTAATTGTAAAGGGGCCCTGAGGCTCAACATTATCAGCGCGCACCGCAAGTTCGGCGGCGTTGATTTCTTCGATTGCTTTTGTTGAGCGCAAGAAAAAAGCTTCACCCGCAGGAGTCAGGCGAAGTTTGCGTGTCGACCTTGTTATGAGAGTTGTTCCGAGTCGCTTTTCGAGATTCGAGATCTTTGTACTGACCGTCGACTTTGGCATTTCAAGAGCGAGCGCGGCCTTAGTAAAGCTCCCCTTTTGAATAACTTTAATAAATATGGCGACTTCATTTAAATCCATAAAACATTGTTCATTCTAATGAACAGTATGTCCAGATAATACCATCTAATAAACCTTCGGAAATGCCGTTATATTGAATGAGTAACAACAAAGGAGAATATGTATGACAAAATATCAATTAGACCCCGTTCACTCATCAGTAGGATTTAGCGTAAAGCATATGATGATTGCAAAAGTTCGCGGCACCTTCGAGAAGCTTTCTGGACAGTTAACTTTTGACAAAAATAATCCAGAAGCCGCCTCTGCAGTCGCCACAATTGATGCTGCAAGTATCAACACGCGCGAGCCGCAACGAGATACTCACTTGCGGAGTCCTGACTTTTTCGATATCGAGAAATATCCAACGCTTAGTTTTAAGTCTAAGTCCGTCATTGCTTCTGGCGATGGTGATCTGAAAGTGGTCGGTGACTTGACAATCAAAGGCGTTACCAAAGAAGTCACCCTTCAAGTAGAGCGCCCAAGTGATGAGCTGAAAGACCCGTATGGAAATTTAAAAATTGGTCTCTCAGCTTCGACGAAGATCAGAAGAAAAGACTTCGGGCTCAACTGGAATGCTGCGCTCGAAGCCGGCGGAGTTTTAGTCGGTGATGAAGTCACCATCGACCTAGACTTACAGTTCGTAAAAGAGAATTAAACTTCTGCGAACCTTATAATCGGCTTAACAGTCACACCACTTTTACTGTCTTCGGCCGCTTGATTAATCTGGTCGAGGCTGTAAAATTTGGTGAGTCTGTCAAAGGGGAATTGTCCCTGCATAAAGTGTTCAATCAAACTCGGAATAAATATATCGGGGACGCTATCGCCCTCGATAATTCCTTGGATCTTCTTTCCGGGGACCATGACGTTATTAATATCGAATTTGGCTTCTTCGCCTAATGGAGCAGCACCCACTATTCCACAAGTACCTTGGATGCCGGCCGCATCAATCGCTTGCCGGAGCAATGCTGGCAATCCTGTAGCCTCGAGAGTAAAGTCGGCTCCCCCATTCGTAATGGCCTGAACTTCTTTAACTGCATCTTTGTTTTTTCCGTTTATGACATGTGTTGCTCCGAGCTCTTTTGCAAGCTCTAAGCGTGAGTCATTGATATCAACAGCGATGATCGTTGTTGCGCCCACAATACGAGCTGCCATTATGGCGCTAATTCCTACTGCGCCTGCACCGAAAACCGCAAAACTACTGCCAGGCCCAATCTTAAGCGCATTCATTACTGCACCTGCACCCGTTTGGATTCCGCAACCCAGAGGCCCGAGAAGTTCTAAGGGTGCTTCTTTTGGTACTTTGATGACGTTTCGTTGGTTTGCAATTGCGAAGGTTCCAAAAGACGATTGTCCAAAGAAGTGGTCACTAATATCACGGTCCCCATCGCTAGTTGCAACCGATCCATCTGCACGTGCGCAGCCAAAGTTCAGCGGAAAAAGGTTGGCACAATAGGTTGGTGCACCTTTCAAACAAGGATGGCAATGACCACACGACATAAAAGTTAATACAACATGATCTCCAGGTTTCACCTTTTCGACAGTTGAGCCAACTCGGTCTACGACTCCGGCACCTTCGTGTCCAAGAACAACTGGATATGGGATGTTATAACTTGCATCAGTTTGCGCAACCATATCTGTATGGCACATTCCAGTGGCGACTATTTTAATTAAAACTTCATCATGGCGAAGGTCCCGTAAAACTAAATCTTCGAGTTTATAGGGAGCTCCGAGTTTTTCGACAACTGCAGCCTGAATTTTCAATTCTTTGAAGGGCTCTACATTATTCATCTGGATCCTCTTTTCTTTTGTTTCGGACAGACCATTGCGGGAATAGCTTTTACACCTTGTTGTAGCAGGTGGGACTTCATAATGCATAAGATGTGCGCTTGACGGCGCTATTGTGTCCAAAAGAAAACAATGAGTTCAGTTTAACGAATTGCAGAATAATCGATTAAATCAACTGGCTTTCCCTTAAGAATAAAAGCTTTTCGGCGAAGACCTTCGCGTTGCATTCCGATTTTTTCCGTTTAGATGTTCAGTCTCTAATCTTGGTTGAAGAAAAGTTTCGACTTCCATTTGTTACTCCCCAGAATCCAGCCTAGTTTTTAACTAGCTAGCCTTCGCAAACTTTGACCGTCAAATCCGTATAAACGAAACTAAAACGTATGAAAAAAACTTTACTCTTCTTTTTGCTCTTTTCTCTATTACTTTTTACCGCTGACGATTCTTTTGCCGCCCTTAACGGCACGGGGTCAGTTCGAATGGGAGCTGACGCGGCCAAAGAAGCTTTTAGTCAATTGTTGCTCGCCCCACCCTTTCCAGATCTAGATGGCGGAAGCCTTACTTTTACTCCGTTGATTGGTATTGTAAAAGTTAAAGCGAGCAATGACCAGGCCGACGAACTTGATGCCCTTAATCCCGGAAATAAATTTAGATATGCGGGTGAAGTAAAAGGTCACAATGCGGGCCTAGGTGTCACGGTGCCAACGACATCAGACTTTGGATTTTTTGGTTTTGTTGTGGGCTCCAAACTCAAAGGTGATTTTACAGCCTTAAATAATGGCGAAGAGATCGAAACCATGAAAGACATTGAAACCACGGGAGCGGCTGTTGTTTTGGGAGCACAATACCGCCTAATTGGTGATGACGAGTCCTTTTTTGCAATGGGGATCTTTGGCGGCCCAGGTTACTATCAAATTAAATCTAAGATGAATTATACAAACGTCGGACTCACCAGTGACAATAAAAATACGGTAAAATTTGATCCTTCAGGACTTGGCGCGATGCTAGGTCTTCAGTTTATGTTTAGAATTTGGAACTTTAGAATTAACCCGTATCTACTAGCCTTTGCCGAAACAAGCGACTCTTGTAAAAAAATCGACATTAGTGCCACGGCCACTTTGAGCGAAGCCAATTACACCTGCGGCGGAAAGACTGGACATTACGATGACCCCTTCGCAACCATCGGGACCGGATTAATTGTCGGCTACAAATCATTGAGAATAAACCTAGCGGTCCAAGGCGCTAGCGCCACTTCGTATGTAGAAGGCGAAGCGACAAACCTGTCGGTTGGGATTAGTTTTTAGTCTTCAAGATTCAAAAGATACCCACAATTCATGATTTTCGAATACGCTCTTGCCTAAGCCGGCTAAACTAAGTTTTGGAGGCGGTACTTGGTGAGAAGCGTTCTAATTTTAGTTTTGGCCTATGTCTTGATCGGTTGCACCCAGCAGCGAATGGCCATGCGCTTTGCCGATACAGCCGCAAGTTGGAAGGCCGATGACTTTTTTGACCTTTCAAGTGCGCAAAAAGACGAGGTCAAAAAACAGCTTCGCATCTTTTTAAAAAAGGCTTACGAAAACGACGACCGCAAAATTCCAAAAGTTTTTAATCGTGTGGACCAGTTACTTGCTAAGGTAGATGAGAATAATAAGCTCGATTGCGCCGAGATCGATAAAATAAAAACTGAAACCGGAGATTTGTTTGAAGCACTACCTCC
>CAZDFM010000253.1:0-4851 GCA_964504465.1 uncultured Pseudobdellovibrionaceae bacterium
CCGTGAACACGATGGCCCTGCGGATCGTCCCAACGACAGTTAGATTCGCACCACGAGCACGCATAGCTGTAAAGGCCGCGTGACCAGGTGTATCGATAAACGTGATTACGCTCTTATTTTCTAGGGTAACTGAGTAAGCGCCGATGTGCTGAGTGATACCACCTGCTTCACCTGAGGCTACTTTTGCTTTACGAATGGAATCGAGCAAAGTGGTTTTACCGTGATCGACGTGACCCATTACCGTTACAACTGGTGGACGAGAGACTTTTTCTGCGTCCATATCACCAGTTGTAGATGAACCTAAACGATCTTCGACAGTTTTATGAAGATTCTGAGCTTCAAAACCAAACTCAGGAACAATCAACGCCACTGTATCAAAATCAAGATCGGTCATGGGAGTAGCCATGATGCCTTCTTGAACCAACTTTTTAGTCAACAAAGGCACTTTTACGCCAAGCTGTTGAGCAAGCTCAGAAACAGTAATGACGTTATGAACTCGTACAACTCGTTTCGAAGCTTTTGGTGTTGTGATCTGAGTTTTCTTTTGATCACGAGCCATGTTCGAACGCTTCTTTTTAGGCTGAAAAATGACTTCGCGTTTACGGAATTCAGTCGCTGTAAACACAGTGACGACTTCTTCTTTTCCGCCGCCACCGCCGGCTTTTTTCTTATTTTTATCTTCTAAAGGCTCAGCGGCGCGAATCGCTCCGCCGCGGCTTCGATCTTCAAAACCGCCACCTGTTGTAGGAGGAAACATTTCAGGAGTTGTTGAAGAAACAAATCCAGCTCTTAAATTACGAGGTTGTGTGCGTGAAGGTCTTGCTCCAGCTGCGGCCGCTGCCGCGTCTTTTGCTTGAGCTGAACCCGCTACCCGGCCCAAATCCATACGGCCTACGATATTTCCACGTCTTTTTACCGGACTCGCGTCGTCGGGAATTCCCGTAGTCGGATCGATTGTTACTTCTGGAGGTGGTGGAGCAAATTCTTTTAATACTTCAGCAGGATCAGTTCCGTCTTGTCGGGCTTGAACTTGTTTTTCTTCAATGAGGGCCTGACGTTTTGCTTCGAGTTCCGCAGTCTCAGTGGCTTTTGCTTCGATCTCGCTTGCTTTACGGCGGATGACTGTGGCCGCAGGCATTTTAGTGCTTGAGACTTTCTTTTTAGTCGCAGTTTTCTTTACGACAGTTGTTGTCGCTTTTGCGGTTGTCTTGGTTTTCTTTTTCGGAGCGTCCGAAGCTGCTTTAGCTTTGGTGACAGTCTTTTTCTTTTTCACAGGTGCAGGAGCCGCATTTGCAGCAGGATCAAGACGTCGTTTGATCTCTTCAATCATTTCTTCGTCGAGATTTGCCATATGGCTCTTCACCGGAAGTTTCCACTCCCGAATCTTATCCATAAGAGCCAAGGTCTCCATACCTATCTCTTTTGCAAATTCAAAAACCTTTGGCTGACTCACTCATACTCCTTAATTGTGTTTTTACCGGCTGTTTAATCGAGAATGAATTCCCGATTAATTCGCCTCATCGGCAGCTGATTTTTCTTCAGATGCTTTTAACTGGGCCATTTCTTCTTTTAAACGCTGATCGGCTTGAGAAATCGCGCTTCCTTGGTTCTGGCTTTCACCCTCGGTAGTTTTCGGAGTGAGAGTTGGAACTGGAATGCCTTCAGCTTCGTACTTATCAACTAGCGCTTGAGATGCATCGATCAACTTTTTTGCTTTTTCTTCATTTTCGTAGCCAGGGATCGCTGAAATTTCATCGATTGAAGATTCCGCAATGCTCTGGAAGCTGTTGAAACCTGACTGGTAAATGTTCTGAGCCATAGTTTCAGACATGCTTGGGATCAACATAAGGTTAAAGATCGCTTCAGCTGTACGTTGAGCATTTGCAGATTCAGAAAGAATGTCGAGCTTCCACTTAGAAAGTTTCGCCGCAAGTCTGACGTTTTGACCTTTTTTACCGATCGCAAGACTTAACTGATGGTCAGGAACTACGACTTGCATCGTTCGCTCGTCATCATCCACGAAAACTTTTGAAATTTCAGCAGGCGCTAAAGCATTGCATACAAATCTTGCAGGATCTTCATCCCATGGAACGATGTCAATTTTCTCGCCGCGTAGTTCTTGAACGATATTCTGTACGCGTGAACCCTTCATACCAACGCAGGCTCCAACTGGATCAACCGCTGCGTCTTTCGAGTAAACTGCGATTTTCGCGCGAGCACCGGGCTCACGAGCTGCAGCTACGATCTTTACGATTCCATCGTAGATCTCAGGAACTTCGATTTCGAAAAGTTTCATCAAATAAAACTCGCTCGCACGTGACATGATAATTTGTGGACCACGAGTGGTTTGACGAACGTCGATCAAAAACCCTTGAACGCGATCACCTGGCTTGTAGTTTTCGCCGGGAATTTGTTCACGAGGTGGAATGTAAGCTTCTGTACGGCCTAAATCCACAACGATGGCGCCGCGTTCTACTCGACGAGCAATACCAGAGGCGATTTCACCTTTACGTTGTTCAAATTCAGCAAAAATAATTTCGCGTTCAGCATCACGCACTTTTTGAGTGATGATTTGTTTTGCAGTTTGAGCTGCAATACGGCCCAAATCGCCAGTTTCAAGTTTGATACCGATGGCGTCTGCTAACTGAGCTTCGGGATCGAGCTCGAGAGCGTCGGTCATTTTGATTTCAACTTCTTCATCGACGAAGTCTTCGTCGTTCACAACTTCTTTGAATTCAAAAAGTTCGATCTCGCCCGTGTCTTCGTTATATTGAGCTTCGATCTCGCGGTAAGTTCCGTATTTTTTACGGGCGGCTACAAGCATCCCTTGAGTCACGGCATCGATGACGAGTTTTTTATCAATCCCTTTGTCTTTTCCGACCTGGTCGATCATTCGTGCTAAGTCAGAAAAAAGATTATCCGTAGCCATTTTTATTTACCTCTTTTTGTTCTTGGGGCCTTTTTGTGGTCCTTTGCTTTTTTGCTCCATTACAAAAACTAAATTCGCTTTTGTGATGTCAGCTGTAGGCACCGACCACTCCACTCCATCTTTTTCAATTCTCAACTCATTATCTGAGACGAGTTTCAATACACCTTGAATCGATCTAAAGTCCGTTCCCTTGCCCTTGTAATCAGGGGGAATGGCTAAAGATTCAGAAACATTAACCTTCACCGTCCGCCCGACGACGGCTTCGAAATGCCAAACTTCTGTGAGTTTTCTCTCGAGGCCGGGAGTCGAGACTTCTAGCTCGTAGGCTCCGCCAGGAATTACATCTTCTACGTCGAGGAGAAGATTAAGACCGCGAGAAACGTTGGCACAATCGTCTACACTTGCTCCGGTTCCGGGCGTGGCCTCAGAACCTTCGACCGTAACTTCGCTGACAGGTTGTGGTGTCAGCCGATCGATGTAGACGCGAAGAATTCGGGGACGACTTTCAACAAACTCTAGATCGTAGAGTATGCAGCCTTCACGCTCACACACTTCGCGCGTGATGCGTTTTAAGTTTTCCACCAAATCCCGTGAAAGATTCAAAAATAGTTTCCTATCATACCTGATTTTTTTAATCAGCGAATCAAAAAAAAGAGGGCTCAAGGGCCCTCTAAACAGGTACGGTGATAACAAGAAAATACTGTGACGGCAAGGGTTTATCTCAGCGTGTAGAGTATGGCGGAGCCGCCATCGCGGTAGTAGCCGGGTCTTTGGCCTTCTTTGGTAAAGCCTTGCTTTTCGTAGAGCTTTCGCGCCGCAGCGTTACCTTCATGCACCTCAAGCCAGATCTCTTTGCCCTCAGCCCACGAAGCCTTAAAGTAGTTCAGCAAAAGCAGCATAAGCCCCTGCCGGCGCTCAGCTTTGTCGGTCGCCAAGATGCTGATCTCGTAATTTGAGTCCACTTTGGTAAAGATCACAAAAGCTCGGAGCCGATACTTCTCTCCAAAGATTCCGAGGCCACAGCCACGCTCAAGCTCCTGCTCAATTTGGTGGCTGCTCCAACCCCCGCCGACAGGAAAGGGATAATCCTGATGGTAGACTTGCGAGAGAATGCGCATGATCTCAGGAATGTCTGAGGTCTGAAGTAGGCGCGGTTTTTGATTGGGCAGGCTCATGAAAGACCTTAAATCTCGGCTTGAAAGTTTCGGACCCGATACTTGCTTTGAAGTACTTCGAGCCACTCTTTAAGTCTTTTATCTGATTGGGAGCGAGTTAGGAAAGCCTTAATGTTTTCTTTGAAATTTTCGAAGGGTAAAGTTCCAAACCTTTTCTTATTTTCTTCGTAATAGCGAATGGCCTCATTGTCTGTCACGGGTACTGCCGAGGATTCGGATTTAAACTGGATGAACTTTTTGGCCTGAAGCATTTGCTGAACTGCATTTCTGAGCTCATTTGGAGAAGCCTCAATCTGATGGAACTGAGCTTTACCCTTAAGGCGGCTCTCAACTGTCTTGATGGCTTCATTGGTCTCGTTAGAACTGATTTTCGCACTAGTAAAATTTTGCGACTCTATATACACCACTTTTTCTAGAAGCAGATTGTTAACTTGCTGGCTAAACGCCCGACTTTCGATTGCTGGCAAAGTGAGATCTTTTAATGCAGCGGGTTTACTGAACAAGGCGTTCTCAACAAAAAAATGAATCCCCACTTCTCTGCTGGTCACAATGTCATCTTGAACTTGACCGACGGTTGTTGAAACCAGGGCCGCAGAAGCAGAAACAGCAAATAATAGGGAAAAAGAGAGGCAAAAGAGCAAAGTCGACTTCATACCCAATTATACGGCGGCATTCCCGAATTTGAAAGGGCCCGTCGCCCTTTTTGCAACAAGGCGAGGTGCAAAAAGGGCGACGGGCCCATTCAAA
>CAZDFM010000254.1:0-4850 GCA_964504465.1 uncultured Pseudobdellovibrionaceae bacterium
AGTTGTCGACGGCGAAGGCTCCAGCTTTGACCGCTTTAGGGGCCCATTCTTTTGAAATGTCGTCACCCGAAGAGAAAAAGACTAAATCAAGGCCATTGAAGCAGCCTTCTTGCAAAGTTTCGATGGCAACCTGCTCACCATTGAAGTTGATTGATTGACCTTCGCTTCTTTGAGAAGCGAAGAGTTTAAGTTTTGAAATCGGAAATTTTCTTTGCTGTAGAATATCGACAAAAACTTCGCCTACCATACCGGTGGCGCCAACGACGCCAATTTTAGTGCTCACTTTGATCTTCCTCAATTTGTTCGTGCATATCGTCTTCTTCAGAGAATTCGTTGGCAAAGGGACTTGGGAGCTTAGGAGTTTTTCCTAAACGTAAAATGCCAAAGATTGCTCCAAGAAGCGCATAAGTTAAAAATAAAACGAAAAGCATAACTTCGGGGCGAATCGCGATAACCGCAAAGATAAACACGCCGACGACAAGATATGTAAAGGGCTGACGTTGCTTTAAATCCAGATCTTTAAATGAACGATAGCGAAAGCTTGAGACCATTACAAAACCCAATAGCAATGCCATAGCTAAAATGATCGGGGAGCGTGTGGCATCAAGACCGACGTCTTCAAAGGCAAGGACGGCACTGGCCACAATACCTGCGGCCATAGGAATGGGAAGTCCTTGAAAGTAAGCTTTTTCGACAATGTCGCCTTGAACGTTGAAGCGAGCGAGTCTAAGCGCTCCGCAGGCAACATAAAAGAAAGCCGCAAGCCAACCTAAACGACCGAATGGTTCAAGAGCCCAAAGAAAAAGTAGCAATCCTGGTGCTACACCAAAACTAATCACATCCGAGAGCGAATCAAACTCCGCACCAAATTCACTGGTGGAGTTGGTCCATCGAGCCACTCGGCCATCAAGCATGTCAAAAATTGCGGCTCCAACGATTGCATAAGCCGAATACACATAGTTGCCGTTGATCGAGTAGATGATCGCAAAAAAACCAAAGAACATATTGGCTGTCGTAAGCAAATTCGGAAGAACATAAATATGAATACCCATGCGTCGGCGCATGCGGCGAGTGCGATCGCGAAGAGGAATACGGTCTTTTTTAATGGGAGGCATTTGTAGATCCACCTATAATCCTCCGAAGAGGGAAATGAGAAGCCAAAGCATAGTCGCGCTTAGAATAGGAAAAGTAAAATTATCATCTAAACGTCCAATTGGAATTAACTCGGAGATCGCGCCAATAAGGCCAGCAAGTAGACTTACAATTAAAAGTCGCTCAAGCATCATTTCGTTTGTGTAAAAGTAAACGCCCGCTAAAAGCGTGCAGACGAAAAAAGCCGCGAGGCTTCCTTGCAGTGATTTAGCTCCTAAAATTTTATCTTTGCCGTAGCGAATCCCGATGTAACTCGCAATGGGATCAGCGAAAGCTAAAAAGAGCAGCGCAAGTGTCACGACACTTCGAGGGAAAAAATAAACAATAATAAAAACGCCAAGTAAAAGCGAAGTGGTGCCCGCGATGCCGTTTTTTTCGTCTTCGCGCATGAAAGGGCCAAGAACGGTGATAATGGCGTCGTTCATTTTTGGAATGCTTTGGCGGAGAAGATCGTAAGCGACAAAAAGAAAAGTGGCGACGGCTGCGGCTTTAAGAGCGTCACCATGTGAGAGACTCAAGTAAAGACCAAAAATTAAGAGACACCCAAGAGTGTGCCAAAGTCGGCGGGCGACGTGTAGATCAGACCGTCGCGGCAACGAATTCGAATTTTCCAAAAGGACCTCCGCCCATGACTTCTTACGCTGACTTTTTATTCTGACTTTCCTATCCGATTACACTGATTCTGGAGCCATGAAAAACCAATTCGACTTCAGCAGAAAAAACGTCAAAAAAATCAGACCCAAAATAGTCTATGTCTTTGAAATCCATAACTATCAAATATCCCAAAAGAATCAACTAGTTAACAAAAGTGACGGGGTGGGCTGTATAGAGGCTTGTCAGCCCTAAAAACAGGCTCTCTTCGCCTCTTCGAAATACATAGCAAATTCAACCTGTTAGCTAGGCCTTAGGGGGCCTAGAATTGCAATAATTGAGGCTATGAAGCTTATTGCCTCTGGATTCTTAATTTTGAGCCTGCTGACGGCCGGTGTAGCTCCCGGGGCTAAGGCGGAGGAACGTTCAGAATCTAGAATTACCCGAGAGGCTCACCCTGGATATACTGATTCAGTTACCGATGAACGCTACGAGAAAATCGAAGAGATGGTACTTGTTCCGAGACCCTTTTCTGACGAGATAAATTTAAAGCAGGTTATTTTTGATGACCGTCTAACCCAAGAATTTCAGAGCCGGTGGGCGGATCAATTTGGTCGAACGGATGCGGAGAGAAACCTTTTTGCTCCCAGCCGTTTTGATGAACTTCAGTATGATACGGGACTAAGAGTTACCTTAGAAGAAGACCGTAAAAATAGACAACGTTTTGCAGAATACATGATGCGCAGATTGGTTGAAAACCATGTGGACATCTACTTTAAGTCGACTCCCTCTGGGCGGAAAATTTACGAACTTAAAGAACGAATCAGTAAACTCAACGTTGAAGTGAAAAAAGGCTACAAAGTTAGAATCAATTATTCCTATTCAGGTAACTACGTCGACTTAAGATTAGAAAACCCTTACGACATCGACAGCCGCCTTCGACTTCAAATGTCTGATGGGGTGGGTCCGTCAGGGCTTACGGAAGCCATTCTTTCTTTAAGTTATCCTGTAAATCAAAAAGTAAATGTGAGCTCTTACTTTTACTCGGAGCTTGGAAAAATCAGTTTGGTGACTTCACGAGCATTAGGACCAGGACTCTCGGCCTCGATCACTGGAACGACGAACTATCGCTATGAAAAAGACACCGAAGAAGGCCAAGAGCTTGTGCTCTTAGGTCTCAGCTGGAACCAATAAGAATAAATTTATAGCTTAACTTCTGGAACGACTGGCTTTGGCTTATCAAAGGTGATGTTCATTCTTGCGCGAACTTTGCCGCCATCTTCTAAAACATGGGTAAAAGTAATGAGGTTTTCACCAGGCGTGAGGTTTATGAGGTCTGTTGTGAAACCTTTATTGCCAAGATTAAATACGGTTGCCACGAAGCCATTCGTACGATTGACGATCGTACTCTTTTTCATTTCTGAACCGGCTTTGCAGAGTTGAGATTCAATTCGAAGTCTTTGACCTGCGCTCACGAACGAATAACTCGCGCCGTGCTCTACGCATGGCAAAGTGTGCTCAAGTTCACTTGCTTCGGGGAATTGCGCTGCGACTCCCATATTGATTTTCGGAATCGAGGCTGGCTGACGAGGGGAGTTGATGATTTGTTTGAGCGTAGGGCGAAAACTCATAAGATTAAAACTCAAAACGACTGAAAATATCGCCACGATGAAGGCGGTAAAATTAAAAAGTCCCTTTTCGAGTTTTTGAGAATCCAATTTGAGGCTCCGCTTCCGATCTGTTTTCTACAGAATTATTCGGAAGCTTTTTGAAACCTCTGGATCTAGATTTTACGAGGAGAATTGAGCCTTATTCTTCGTCAGATTCCGTCTCAGTTTGAGGCGCAGCTTTTTTCTCTTTCTTCTTTGCCGCTATTTGTTTTTCAGCTTCTTCGTAAATCTTTCCGGCTATTTTAGAAAGATCGGGAGTGGAATCCATGCTGGTAAGTTTGCGGTGAGATTTTACTTTGTCAGAAATTTTTAAATTAGCATCACGGATCCGTTTTACGGAAGGCATTAGACCTTCGTTTGAAGACAGAAGAGGCTTAATCTCGCTTAAAGTATTCTCGAGAATAAAAACCGCTGTTGAACGTGAGGAGAGTGATAAATTCTCATTTTGAACCGCAAAGAGAGCTTGCGATACGATTGAACCCATTGTGCCTTCGAAGGCCTGATAGTTTGAGAGTTCTTTTTTGAGTCCTGGAAAAAGTTTAGCCACCATATTGTCTTTGTCGGGCCGAGATAGAACTACAGTTAAAGCTTCGCGAAGTTTTTCGACCGCGAGTTTATCTCCTTCTTCTTCGAGCCCTTCTTCTTGTGCTTTGATCGCGGCAGCTTTTGACTGTGCAATCTTGTCATCTACCATTTGTAGCATTTCGTCATAGTCTTTGATTTGTAGTTCAGTAAACTTATGACGGTACATTTCTGCGGCAGTGATAGTTGCTGAAGTTAAAAGCAGTGCGGCTAGAACAGCGAGATTTAATTTTGTTTTCATCTTCTTAGTATAAAAAGGCTTGAGCCGGTGGGAAATCAATTCTGCATTTGGTTGAGTTTCGATGGACCTAGGTCGGTAGAAAGCGCAACAATTGTTGCGGTTATGGGGACTAGCGCTAGGTTTTCTATGATTTGATAACTTCTTTTTTGTTCAACCCCAGAAATTTGTGTGCCACAATAAACTTTCTTTTTAATCAATTATTTAAGGAGTTTAGCTTGAAAAAGACGCTTTTGTTATCCGTTTTGTCTTCTTTGGTGTTTGTATTGGGATGTTCACCATCAGCGTCTTCGCTGAAAAAAGTGATCGAAGAAAATCCTGATGTTGTTTTTGCAGCGATCGAAAAAGATCCAAAACAATTTATTGAAGTAGTAAATAAGGCCGCACGACAAGCGCAGATGCAAGGTCAAGAAGATGCCGCAAAAGAAGAAGCTAATCGTTTAGAAGAAGAATTTAAAAATCCAAAAGTTGCGAAAGTTGATGAATCTCGCGCCATCTTTGGAAATAAATCAGCTCCTATTACAATCGTTGAATATTCTGATTTCGAATGTCCTTATTGCTCTAAAGGATATCAAACTATGAAAGAAGTCCAAAAAGCATACGGCGATAAAGTAAGA
>CAZDFM010000255.1:0-4849 GCA_964504465.1 uncultured Pseudobdellovibrionaceae bacterium
GGCTGAGTACATCAATTCGAAGTTTGGAAACGAAACGTGGAAACCCGTAGATCTGTTTTACGGCCGTACCGATTGTGAAAATCTAAAACAACTCTACCGAGCCTCTGACTTTTGCTGGGTGACAAGCCGTCGAGATGGGATGAACTTAGTTGCGCTTGAATATGTAGCGGCTCAAGATCAACAAAATCCAGGTCTTTTGATTCTAAGTGACCAAGCCGGATGTGCGCAGCACTTGCCTGGTGCCCTCACCTTTAAGGGTAATCAGCAGATGTCTTGTTACAAATCGCTCATTCAGGCGCTCAGCATGACAGAAGCCGAGAAACGAGTTCGGTACAGACGCGATATGAAGTGGATTCAAGAGCACTCCGTTGCAAACTGGGTTGAAAAGAACCTCGAGTTCTTGCTTCCAGCTAAAATTGCTTCTAAAACTAAGGTAAATGAAGCACAAATCACAGAACGACATCTTTCTATTAGCCAGCCGATTTAAACAGAGCCTTCTCGAGCAGCAAAGGCCAGTCTTTTTTCTCTTCGATTTTGACGGGACTCTCGTTAATTTTAATCCTGATCCGCAAAATGTAGCGCTCAGCGAATCCGTTAAAAAAAGTTTGGATCGGCTTTGTACACGCCACCCAGGCCAACTCATGGTCTTGTCTGGCAGAACTTTTACAGATCTCAGTCGGTTTTTTAAAGATCGAAAGCTTTGGCTCACTGGAGAACATGGAGCGGAGTCAAGTTTTTGGCAATTGATCGTCGACCATAAAAGCTTGAAACTCCCTCAATTGACCGAGTATCTCAAAGCACTTACCCAGAAGTTTGAGGGCAGCTTTGTTGAAGAGAAAAACTACTCACGAGTATTTCATTACCGAAGAGCCACAGAACAAGTAAGTGATGATTTGGCGCTCAGTTGGGTAAATGACATCAATCAGATTCTCAAGGCTACTAACTTACGCAGTTACCTCTACAGTAAAGTGATTGAGATCAAACCACTTAACCTGTCAAAAATGGCTTATGTTGAAGAATTTCGAAAATCTCTGCCTCCTGAAACAAGTCTCATTTGTTTTGGTGATGATATACCAGATCAAGAGATCTTCGATTCGTTAGAAACCCCCGAGTTGTATTCGTTCGGTGTTGGGGAAAGAATCAGGCGCGCAACCCATAAATTTAACTCACCCGCAGAACTCGAAGTTTGGCTCGAAGCTTTTAGCCAAACTTAAATTCTGCCGTATCGCCGATCATGTCTTCTCAGAGGTTAAAACTCCGACCGGAAATTTACTTAAAACATCTTTAACTTTTAGGTTGGGAGTTGAGATCTGTTCGCCAGTTAACACATGCGTCCACTCGAGTGGAGCTTCTTCGGGCAGCGCAATGACGGTGTCGAGAAGTTTTGAATCCGCCAAACTTAAGGTGTTTTTGGGTTTCATTTTTCTCGCAAGTAGGCGTGGAATGACGGTTAAAACCCAGCGTCCCTGATGTTCTCTTAAAAATGCTAAGAAGTGATTCTTCTCGGGGCCGTGAAGTTCGAGGGCCTGATAACGCCCCTTTAAAAATAACTCAGGGTACTGTTTTCGAAGCAGCAAGAGTCGATGTGTCAGCCAGAGCTTAATCTCGCCCGTCTTCCAGTTCTTTGTAAGCCTTTTTACTAGGGCTTCTGGATCTTTTTTAAAGTCTTTTTTTAGAACCTTTAGATACTCGCGGCGTTTTTTAAAATCAACTGGGCGGCGGTTATCGGGATCGACTAGACTCAAATCCCAAAGTTCAAGTCCTTGATAAAAATCCGGCAACCCAGGTGACATAACTTTAAGAGCGACTTCACTTAAAGAATTAAACGCCCCGTAGAAACTGTTAATTCCTGCAAATTCGTCAAAAGTTTTAAGCAAGTCTTTTGCCGGTTTAACTTTGGGTTTTAAAAATTGTTCGATGTGCTTTTTTAAGCGTTCTTCGAATTCAGGGTTGGATTCAACCCAACTTGTTTCGGACTTCGCTTCACGCGAAGCTTTTAAGAAGTACTCCTGCATACGTTTAATAAAATCGTCTGTGATTTTTCCGTCTTGTGGCCACGCCCCCACTAAGGTCTCAAAAATAAGATATTCTGTGTGGATATCCATTTGGGCAGTTTTATGGAGTGAACGCGATTTTTTATAGGTCTTCTCAAAAAACTTGGTCCACTCTTCGGACAGTTCAGATAAAACGTGAATTCGTGACCTCACGTCCTCGGATCTTTTTGTATCATGGGTCGAGGTCGCACTCATACTGAGTGGATGAGTGCTCAGCTTTTCAATATTAAAATTGTGAAACTCAGTAACTCCGTCACCAACCCAATCAGGCTCGCCGCCTACACCGTTTAACGAAAGCAAAGGGAAGTAACGGTAGAGTGCAGTATCTTCTAGACCTTTTGCCATCACCGGGCCCGTGAGCTGTTCCCAACGTTTAACGAGCCGATATTCTTCTTCATTGAAAGCACCTTGGGTCAAAAACTTGTTCAGAGCGGAGACCGCGGCTGGAGAAACAAGCTCTCCTCTCCCCGTGACCTCTTTAAAAGCTTCAGAAAGCCAGGGGTTCTCTTCGTTTCCACTTTTACGATGATATGTTCTATACACTCTGAGAGAGCAGCTTAGTTCAATCAGTGCCTCGCGTAAATCCTCAAGCGAAAATTCACCTGACGCCTCTGCCTCAAGCCGTTTGTAAAACGCTTCCGAAATAGACGTAATCTCTGAGAGAAAATAAAGCTCGAGCATTTCTCTTTTACTCTCAAGCACACAATCATGAAAACGTTCCCAACGTTGATCAATGTGCCGGACATAATGCGCATGCAAATGCAAGACACCTGGAAGATCCACAAATACCCGAGCGGTCATATTCGAAAACTCATAACCAGTGGTGCCCTGGGCCTCCCATTCCGAAGGAATAAGTTCTTTCTCACCTAGAATCTTTTCGACCCAAACATAAGGACTTATCTTTGAGAGGCGTTTCAGATATTCATCAGGCTCAGTTAGGCCGTCAATGTGATCGACTCTTAAGCCTTGAATCAGAGGGAATTCTTTAGCTAAAGATTTAATCTTTTGGTGAGCCCAATTAAAAACCTCTTCGTTTTCGATTTTGACGCCAGCAAGTTCATTGACGTCAAAAAATCTTCTATAGTTAATCTCGCGACTCCCTTTGCGCCAGTCTTCAAGGACGTAGTTTTGTTCTTTTAGAATAGCTTCAACCGACTTTGTGCTGACAGAGGAGCGCGCTTTCTCGTAGCTTTTTGGATGAAGTGGAAACTCTTTGTCCCAGTACTGAATTATAAACTCGTCGCCTTTTGCTTTGATCTTAAGTTCCTTTGCCGCGATGAGAGCTTTTCGGCTTCGGCCCAAAACTGGAAGCACAATTCTAAAGTCTCCGGGCCGTCTGGGACGGAAATCAAAATAGTCCCAATACTTCGACTCTTGTCCAAACTTCAGTACATCCCACCAGATCGGATTTTTTGTGTCGGCTGCGACATGATTCGGAACTATATCAAGAATAACACCTGTGATACCCGGATGATTCTTAAGTTGCGAGAAGAGGTCTCTTAGAGAAGCTTCCCCTCCGCGCTCTTCACTCACCTTTAGAGGGTCAAGGGCGTCATAGCCATGGCGACTTCCGGCACGCGACTCAAAGATAGGAGAAAAATAGAGGTGAGATATCCCGAGTTCTTCAAAGTAGGCTAAAAGATTTTGCGCATCTTTAAACTTAAAGGACTTTTCAAGTTGTAGACGGTAGGTCGCGCGAAACGGGAGCATCTCTTTCCTCCGGAGGTAGGGTATCAGGTAGTTTTACTTGTAAACGGTGTCCTAACGTCTGAACTAAAACCTCAAACTTGATCTGCTCTTCTGTGAGTGGTTGGGTCTGCGGTTGTTGGGCGAGTTTCTTAAGCCGTTTTTTAAACCACAAGAAGAACCAGTTTTGGACAGGGCCTAAGTTGAAGGTGTCGGGCAGTTCAGCTTTTAACCGAACCAGATCTAGTATTTCTTCAAGTCGATCAAGACTTGAGTCATCTTCAAATTCTTTCATCTTTCGCATTAATACCAGCTCTAGCTCGCGCGAGAGACCAGGAAAGTCGATGGCCGTCCCCCACTCTTTTGCATCGCTCAAATAGCGGCGAAGCTTTTTAAGGCGTACTCGGCCGTCACTAGTGAGAGCTTTTTTAATACTGCGATTTTCGACAAACTCGGCGATGTCTGCAAACACCTTGGGGATTGGCAGGTGCGCATCTGCAAGATAGCAAAGCAAAGGATAGTTCGCTTCATAGAGCCTTCTGAAACGCTCTTCGGTCGCCTGCATGGCCTCTTTCATAATGAAGTCCAGTATGCGGCGCTGCTCGTCTTTAAATAAATCTTTTAAAGAGTAAGTGTTTGGCCCAAAGAACCGGTCGATCACTCTTAGAGTTTGTGGAAAATCGGCGCGACCAAAAGCCTCTTCTGACGCCTCTCGAAGCTGCGTAAACTCTTCTTCTGTATCGAAAGCCTTTACACCTGCGCTTACGTTGTGGTCACCAAGGTGAATCACGTTAAAAATAATATGGTGTCTTTCAAGGGTGATCCGAGACCGGATACGTGCATGTCCGCACACCATCGTGGCTTTTCCAGAATTAAGGCGCGAGAACTCAATTAGTGTGATTTTGTTATTATAGACTTCGTTGAGTTCACTAAAAGACTCAAAGATTGAAGAGATCGCAAAGTGAATCCCCACTCGCACATTATCAACTCGAGCTGGTTTCACGTATTTTTCAAAGACTGCACGGCCATTTGCCAGCTCTTCAATATTGGACTCTGCCTCATCAAGCTCAGTCAAAAACCGGTCAAGTAAAGGCTTACCAAAAGCTGCT
>CAZDFM010000256.1:0-4848 GCA_964504465.1 uncultured Pseudobdellovibrionaceae bacterium
ACTGCCCACAAGGTGGCTGCAAAATCGTGGATCATAATGAGACAAAAACCGTAACCGGAAAAACCAACAAAATTGATATCCTTTTAGTCGTCGACAATTCGGCCTCTATGAAGAAAGAAAATGCAGAAATGTCGGCGCGCCTTAACGGGATGGTTGGAATTTTAGAATCTGCAAATGCGCAGTGGCAAATGTGCTATATCACCACACACGTTATTCAAAACGGAAACGCCGGAAGAATCCTTGATTGGAAAAATAAATCAGGCTCAACGGTTTCAAACATCGGCTCAAGAGTTATTTCAAACGCTACGCCCGATAAAGAGAACGTCTTTAAAACTACCATGGCTAATATTGTACTCGGCGTGGGATATGACGGTTCAGGTACTGAGCAAGGTATAGCTGCTACTCGCCTTGCAGTTAACGATACACAAAATTCGGATTGCTTCAGAAACGATGCCGCTTTTTCAGTAATTTATTTATCTGACGAAGACGAAAAGAGCTGCGGAGGCCGCTGTCAAAACGGGTCAGAAGAACCCACACTGCAAAGCTGGGCTCCTAAGTACTACACTGACGCTTACTCACCTCTTACTGACTACAATGACGGCGTAAAATTATCAGCCCATGTTCAATCAGTTTGGCCAAGTAAGGCGTTTACCGCGCACGCCATCGTAATCAAAAAAGGTGATAAAGCCTGTTGGCAGTCACAAGATAGTGAAGCTGTCGCCTTTTACGGAGTCGAACTTGGTAAATTACAAAAAGCGACCGGTGGTATCTTAGGTAATATCTGTGCTTCGAGCTACTCGAGTCAGCTTTCGAATATCGCTACCCGTACGCTTGACACTTTAGGCTCGATTTCACTTAAGTGTCTTCCGATTGCGGATCCAATAGTGACGATCACGCCGGCGAACTCTTCTGTGAACGTGAGCCGTTCAGGTAACAAACTTATCTTTACGCCCGCACTTTCTGCAGGAACACAGGTCAACGTTAAGTATCAATGCTACGAATAAACTCAGCCCAAGGATCCTTCTTTAGTTTTTGAAGACGCTTGGGTATTGTGTGGATGTCAAAAGCCTTGGGATCTAACTTCTGATTTACTTCAGACCAGTCTAAAGGCGTTGCCACTAGTGCTCCGGGTCTTGCTCTCAAAGAATAACTCATAATCGAAGTAGAACCCCGTTGGTTTCTAAAATAATCGAGAAAGATTTTACCCTTACGTTTGGCTTTCGACATGGTGGCTGTAAACTGGCTTGGTTGCGCCTGTACCGCCATCATACACACAGTCCGTGAGAATTCTTCGGCCTCTTCCCATCCCTGCTCTTCAATGGGAGCTACCACATGTAAACCTTTGCCTCCGGTAGTGCGCGCATAACTTTTGTATTTTAACTCTTCAAGAATCAGTCGAATAAAATGCGCCGCCTCAGTTACCTTAGAAAAGTCTAACCCCTCGTCGGGATCTAAGTCGAACACTACATAACGTGGCCGTTCAATCTCGGGCACTCGACAATTCCACGCATGAAACTCAAGAACCCCGTACTGAACCAAACTGATCACATCAGAGGGTTTCTCGATATAGGTGTAGTCCCCAATTTTTTCGCGCTCTTGGATCGGGAACTGAGGCAAATTCATCGTTTTTAAGTCACCGATATGTTTTTGAAAAAAACATTTTTGGCCTGAGCCCGCGCCTTGAGGGCAACGAACAAGTGAAAGTGGCGCTCCAATCGCGGCGTCCATAAAATGAGGCATGATTGAGATAAAGTAGTTTGCCATATCTTGCTTGGCAGGCAGCACATCAGCAAAAACAACCCGCTCAGGGTGGGTGAGAACCGGCTCATCTTCATGTTCAGTTTCTGATAACGAGGCTTTTTTATTTAAATAGATCCTCGGTTTCTCTTTTGCTTCGGATTTGCTTGTTTGCATAGCTGTTGCCTCGCTGGCATCGACTTCGTCAGAATCTTCAATCGGGTCTGCGGTAAAGGTTTTATCTAAACGCAGTCCTTTGTAGACAGGATGACGAAGGGAGCCGGTGTCTGTTTTTTCAAAAAACTCGATTTGTGCGTAGAGTTCGGGCTTGATCCAATTGGCTTTTTTAATCGTAAGGTTCTTGATTTTCGCAGGACGCTTCTGCGCAAGTACTTTCATCTTTTTATGAAGGATGCTGAGCTTATCATTGTCGAAACCAGTCCCAACTTTTCCTCTAAAATGCAGTTCTCCATCTACATATTCAGCAAGCAAGAGTGAACCAAAGTAATCGCGAGAACCGCGCGGATCTGTGTATCCGACAATGACAAACTCTTCGTCGTTGCCGCATTTAACTTTCACCCAGCTTTTGTGGCGAGTCTCGTAATACGGGGCGCTTGTGTCTTTAACGATCAAGCCTTCCCACTTACTGCTACAGGCATTTTCGAAGGAGCCTTCTTCGGGTAGAATCTCGCTGATCTTAACAAACTTTGGTGGTTTTGCTTTTTTAAACGCTACTTCTAAAAGTTCACGTCTTTTAGCTAAAGGAAGGCGTCGGGTGTTGAATCCATCGAAGTGCAAAATGTCGAATACAAAAAATGCCAGTTCTTTCGAACCAACATCTAACGCATTCTGAAGTTTTTGAAAACTCGTGTCGCCGTTGTCGCCAAGGTGGACCATCTCTCCATCATAAACTCCATCCGGAAAGGACGTGAGCCCCGCCGCCAACGACTTAAGCTTATTGGTCCAATCGTTTTGATTT
Organism: uncultured Pseudobdellovibrionaceae bacterium; assembly: GCA_964504465.1. Lineage (GTDB taxonomy): Bacteria > Bdellovibrionota > Bdellovibrionia > Bdellovibrionales > UBA1609 > CAZDFM01. Next base: position 2,717 of record CAZDFM010000256.1, read on the forward strand.
CGAGTCACAAGGCGAACCTGACCCTTTTTCACATAAGCCAAAAGACGGTAGCCATCAAATTTGCGCTCAACTTGTTGGTGAGAACTCTTGGGCATTTTAGGAACGCGCACTGCCAATTGAGGCGCGAGGTCTTCAGGAAACTTCTCTTTTACAAGTTCAATCCGTGCTGAGGATTTAGGTTCGCTTTCTTTTCGAAGATAACTTTTCTTTTGAGGCTCGCGAGCGCTGGCCTTTCTTGAGAACTTTTTTCGGCGCTTTTGAGCGACCTCCTCGTCTTCCTCTGCAGACCCATCTCCTCCAAGCTCTAAGTCTTCTCCCAAAATATGAGCGTCTTCTGGATGTTCTTTAAGGCTTGCACGAAGTTCGTCAAGGGTGCTTCCGGTTGCGACACTTTCGATCCACCGGTCGGGATGAATAGTTTCAGAGGCGTACTTGTCTTTTTCTTTAACCATAAGCCACTGACTTTTTGAAGAATCCCCAAAACGCATTTTAATTATATTCCAAATACCTTTGAGCTTAATGCCATTAATAAAGATTCGAACATGGCCTTTTTTTAAGCCTGCTTCAAAATCTCCAAGGGGACGCCAACGACCCGCATCCCAAATCAGCGAAGGGCCGGCTCCGTATTGTTTGTCTGGAATCACGCCTTCGAAGTTTTTGTAATCCATCGGGTGGTCTTCAGTCATAACTGCAAGACGTTTCTCATCGGGATTAAGACTTGGTCCTTTGGGTACCGCCCAACTTTTTAAAACACCTTTCCAGCCAAGTCTTAAATCATAATGGAGGCGTCGAGCGTCGTGTAAGTGAATCATGTAATCGCCGCTTACCGCGCGTTCACGTTTGCCTTTGGGCTCTGAAGTGATTTTAAAGTTACGCTTTCGATTATACTCCGTAAGTTGAGGCATATCTTAGGCTCCCTTTTTGCGAGCTTTCTTAGCTGTCGATTTTCGACTGCTCGCCTTTTTTGCAGTTTTCTTTTTACCACTGGCTTTTTTAGAGGTGGTTTTTCTGCTGCCACCTTTATTTGCTTTGAGACTTCGCTCAAGCAGTGAGGCAAAGTCGATGACGTTATCGGTGGTGTCTTTTTCGTCGTCTTCTTCTGTCTCTTCAGGTTCGATAACGTCGGTTTCTTTATTCTTAATTTTTGTTTCGATGTATTTCTGTAAACTTTCTCTGTACTCATCATGGTAATCTTTGGGATTCCATTTTGAAGTCATGGACTCGATCAAATCCTCAGAGAGTTTAATTTCTTTGGCGGTGATCTTTAATGCTTTTGCATCTTCTGCCGGTACATCAAAGTCTTTGAGATTTTTTACTTCTTGTGGAAAGCGCAGAAGATTCATGATCAAAGCATTTTCTACGGTGGTGACCGCTGCAATGTATTCTTTCGTTCGTATGACGACTCTTCCGATACCGGCTTTGTGTTGGTTTTTTAAAACCGTTCTTAAAAGCGCATAACTTTTTTTAGATTTTTTATCGGGAACGAGAATATAAGGACGATCAAACAACAGAGGCGAGAGCTCTTCAAAATCAACGAACTGCTGGAGATCAATAGTTTGCGTCGCTTCAACCCGAATGTGTTCAAGCTCTTCATCGCCGAGAAGTACGTATTGGCCTTTGTCGTACTCATAGCCCTTCACGATTTCGTTCCACGGAACTTCCTCGCCGGTTTCTTCGCTGACTCTTACATAACGCACTCGACTTTTTGAAGCACTATCGATCAGGTGAAATTTGATGTCGTTTCGTTTTTCGAGAGTGTGAAGCTTTACTGAGATATTAATTAAACCGAAGCTGATGCTCCCGTCCCAAACTGCATGTGCCAAGGTCTTCCTCCGAGGAAAGGTTGACCCATAGTTTTAGCACTCCCCCTCAAAAACCGTGTGAAGGGGCTGTGGTTAATATTTGTTATTTTATAAACGATTACGGATTAGTTATAACCAGGTACAGGCTGTGGTGCCATCTGAAGTCATGACCCAAGTGCTCGTGCCGCCATTGCAAACGCAAAGTCGATAGGTCGATGTCAATGCTATGGTGCCGTTCTGTGTTGGGTTACAAGCCATAGGAGCCGAACTGCTCACCTGCAGTTTTATTTGGCCGTTAACGTCGAGAGCGGCAACTGGAGCCATGACCCC
>CAZDFM010000257.1:0-4841 GCA_964504465.1 uncultured Pseudobdellovibrionaceae bacterium
CTACAGGTCGTCTTGTCGCAAGTTGAACAGGCGACGGTGGTATTAAGACCTTACATGAAGCTTTTGACTCAGGCTCTGCTTGAGCCAGAAAAACTTAAGGTCAAAGTCAAAGAAGTCGAGCGTGCTGAAAGTGGTCTAAAGCTCGCAACCGCGAAACTAGCCCAAATTCTTTCGAGCCAGAAAAAGCCCTACAGTCTTGCACGGTTTGAATCGTTACTTGTTGAAATTTTAAAGGCGTCGGGAGCAAAAAACGACAACGATGGAATTTTAAATATAAAGAAATACTTTCCACTTGTGACCCAAGTAAAAGTGCTTCTGGTCGATTCCGAACCAGCTGGCCTTCTTACAAACTCGTCAGCAGTCCAGCCTCAACAGTGGAGCCGTTTTTTTTAAGTGGGCTCAGATTTGCTCGCATACTTCTTGAGGTATCGTGTGTTTGTCGAACAAGGTGATTGGAAGTCGGGACCGGGCTTTGAACAAATCCATCATATCGTTCTTTCTGCTGAGGCAATCCTCAGGCGAACTTTGACGGAGCGAAAAAATTCTTATTTTGAAGTCAGCGAACTCGTCGACTTTATCGAAAGCCTTCGTGCCGTCGAAATTCTTCCTGAACAATTTGATAAACCGGCCATCGAAGCTACGGTTCGAGTGTTAGTCAACCGACTGCTCGTAATCGGAAGCGAACCTTATGAAGTTGATCGCTTTGGCCTTTATCATCTTGAATCGCTTAGATCCGAGTACTGGCGTTGGCATTCTGCACAGAAGTACGTTCAATCTTTTGGTTTAAGTCTTCTAAGTGACAGCAGTGACCCTGCAAAAGAAGAAATGCGAAATGCATTAGCTGGGCCGTGGGCACTCGTTCAAGATCAAGATGGTCGCCTTCTTTTTAATTCTCCAAAACACTCGGCTTCAACTCTTGCATCTCGGTCAATGGTCAATTTAGAGCGGGCCGGAATTCGTTTGTTAATTTTGGGATATGCAAGCGATGCCGACCGAAAGCTCACTCTTGCGGGACTTACAAATGATGAGCTCTTACAACTTGAAACTGAGCTTCACCCCCTTCTTGAAGCGCTCGGTTTAGTTAAGGAAGGTGAAAGCATTGCCGGTCGCCTTTTTATTGAGGCCAATTTATTTATGCCTCGAGCAAATGGAGATGACTATTTAGGTTTCGAAGAAGGTATCGAATACATTGCTTATGTTCTTTCAGGACTCAATGCTTCGGGTGTTATTTTCGACGATTTAGAAAAAGAATGTCCTACTCTGATTGAAGATGAAGAAACAAAAATTGCAATTGATTGCTTTCGTTCACGAGTCTCTATTAGCCGCGAAAAATATTTAAAGCACATGCCAGGTCTTCTTCAGTATCTTTCAACCGGAACTCCAGAACTTTGGAGTAATATCGAAATCAATTTAGAAAAAGCTTTGCGAGATCCGGATCTAACAAAGCCCATTTCGCGTGGCGAAATTTTGAAGATGTGGGTTCTTCTTCAGTATGTTGAAACTTTCTTCGCTAAGTTTGACGAGAACGGAAATACGACGGTCGACTTGCAGGAGTCTTTGGTCTCTTATCAAGTTTTTCAATCGACTTTGGCAAGTTTATTGACCGGGGCTTTGTCGGACGATGCGGGTATAAAAGCCTTCTTCACCTTTACCATGCGGTATGGTGAGACCCCCTTTAATGCGAAATGGGGCGGAGAGCTTAAATTTCTCAACTGGAAATGGTCTGAAGAAAAGTGGAATTATGAGGCAAATCGGTTGCGGGTCCTTAAGATCTTAGCCGCTCTAAATGAGCTAATTTAGCCCTCGCTGAGAGGCACCCTATAAGTTTTTCATAAAGGCCAAGGTGGCCCCTGCCAAAGTGGCAAATAGACCCAAGACTCGGTACATTAAAGGTTTGAAAAAGGCTAAATTGTTTAGCCTTTTTGTATTTCGAGCCTCGGGGGTTGAGTGCCGCAACTTAAAACTGCGAAACGAGATTCTACAAAAACTGTTTTGTTTGTAGTTTGTGCGTTTGCACTGTTGGGCTTTGCTTCGCCTGCGTGGTCGCTCGCAACGGCATCACTTATTGACCTCAATGAAGTCGCACCACTTGATTCTCGTTCAAGATCAGATTCCTCAGCTGAAATTTCTTTTGAACAAAACCAATTCTTAAGTGATCCAACAAATACCTCGACGCAATCTGCAACTGGCAGTCTCGGAATCCGGCTTAAGCACGAATCGGGAACCGATCTTCACCGTAAAGCGGTTTTAAATGGCGAGTTTTCTCTCGGCGAAAAAACTCCCTACATTGCTGTACCCGAACTCTATATTGAAAAAAGATTTATGGAGTCTGGGCTGTTTGTAAACGCGGGCCGTAAGAAGAGAGCCTGGAGTCGAATGGACGAGCAATGGAGTTTGGGGTTGTGGCAACCCTTAGCTCGTTGGGATTACTTTAAACCTGAATCGCAGGGGCTCATAGGCGTTGGCGCAGGGCTTGATCGCAAAACGTACGGCGCAGAGCTTCTGGTGTCGCCGTTGTTCATTCCAGATCAAGGGCCACAATTTGAAGTCGTAGACGGAAAATTTGAATCGCAGAACCGGTGGTTTTGGCGCCCGCAAACCGAGGTCGGAGTTTTCGATGAGCGAACAGACATTCGCTACAAACTCTTTCGGCCGACAGAACAAAAAACTATCAGTCAGCTAAGTGTTGCAGCACGCCTATGGGCTGGAGAATTTAAAAAGACCGCGTGGGCTTCAATGGCTTATGCGTATAAGCCTATGAATCAGTTTCACCTTGCCGTGGATCCGCGCTATCAAATTGTTTCAAGCGAAGTCGATGCGGCAATCTATCCTGAGGTTGTTCACCATCACTTAGCAAGTGTCGAAAGCGGAGTCGGTTCAAAAAACCTTTACACTTCTGTCTCTTTTAACCGTGAATGGCCGGAACAAACGGATTACCCCGACACGTATTTGCAGTCTCCTCTTCAAGAAAATTTTTGGGCGTCAGCCTCTGTTGGGCATACTCTCGGACTTCGTGATTTCAATATGGTTTGGTCTTATCTCAAGCGCTGGCCTATTCATGAGCGCGTAAGCGAAAACTTGCTAGGGACGAGCGTTGAATCTTCTTATGGTCGGTTTCCAATTGAAGAAGCTGCGAGTGTCTCGTGGTACGGCACTCTTTTACGAGTCAAGACAACAACGCTTAGATGGAGAAATCAATACTGGTATTCTATTGCCGAGAGAGGTTCTTGGCTCTCAAGTGGACTTGATTTACAGACGTCTCGCGACATGTTGTGGCGTCTTGAAGTTGATGTTTTAGGAACAACCTTGCCTGAAGATGACACTCAAGGTTTAGTGAGCAGGTACAGAAGTAATGACCGAGTCTTGGGGGGCTTTCATTATATTTTCTAGAACTCTAAAGGCCTTCGCGCTCCTCACAGCTATTTGTTTAAATTTAAGCTGCGGCTTGAAGCTTGGCGAAAAGCCTCCTCAAAACGAGCAACTTAAAGTGGGAACCGACTCGCGGTTTTCTTGCATGAGCCAAATTGGCTTTACTGTCAGTCGCTACGTCAGTGCGGAACTCAAAGACGAAGATGTGAATAGCTTCGTCGACTGTCTCGCGCATTCATTAAAAAGTTTTGAAGCCTATACGGCGGGGCAGAACCAAACCGGTTACCATCCCACAGAAGTTCGTAAATTTTTAGCGCAGCATTTTGTAAAAGATCGCGAAATTTCGGATGGACTCCTTTATGCGGTAATGGACCTAAAGGTCACTTTACTCGGCGGAAAACGTGATTACCTCACACGGCAAGAACTGTTTCGCCTGATCGGGATGATCGAACAGCTTCGTCCTATTGTGCTCCGCATGCGCCCCTTAATGCCGGTTCTCAACACCGACTTAGGTAAAAGCGAATGGCCTAGGTTCGAAAAGGATTTTCCGCTGACTTATGTGAAAGCTGAACTTAACTGGGCCGCCGAGCAAATGGCTCTTATCTTTGATGGCTCAGCTGGCCGTTACAAGATGGTGCAGTTAGAGACGCTGCTCACTGAGTTTCGAAACTTTGTAAGCTGGGAGCAGAACTTCCAGAATAGTCGTGAGCCCGGTCGCTGGATAAATCTCTTAAGAGTTCTTAAGAGCCTCGCCGTGAAACCTCCTGAAGATGTAATTGAGCCCGACGATTGGCGTCCGCTGCTTGAGGCTTCGGCGAACTGGTATGTGCAGTACCTAAGATTTAAGTATCAAGTGACCAGGCTCCCGTTTCTTGAAGGTAAAGGTCTTGCTGAAATCAATTCGCTGTTTGATGAGAGCTTTGATCTGATGGATGATGCGATTGACCGCCATCCAAATCGAGTGATCGAGATCGAAGAAATTGACCGGCTATTTGATGTATTAGGCGATCTTGATCTTTTGCCATTTAACATTCAGCCAAAATCCTTTAAGTCGCTTGCTCGTGCGGCATTAGCTCGCGTCTTTGGTGACACACAGATTCATCCCGACGATCGACCGCTCATTGGGCTTACACGTTATAATCTCTCGCAGGCGCGTGCTGAATTTTCACGTTGGGCTGATATCCAGTTCTTTTTAGATCAACAATTAGCCAAAGACCGAAAAACTGATGCGAGTATTTTTCATCAGCTACAGGTTTCGTTTACTGCCTCACAGCGTTCTTTTGCACAGGATGTATTTCGAATTACCGAGCGTATCCGGCCACTTTTTAGAAATAACGAACACAATGTGTTTATCACCGAACAAAGTAAACTCTCAGATTATAAAGTGATTCATGGCTTTCATAATTTGTCTGCAATGAATTTGATTCGTGCAGCAGTGGGCCTTGGGATCAGAGGCTTTGCCTCGCACTTTA
>CAZDFM010000258.1:0-4825 GCA_964504465.1 uncultured Pseudobdellovibrionaceae bacterium
ATCAGCCTTCCAAGCTGAGGGTTGCGGGTTCGAGACCCGTCTCCCGCTCCAATTTTTTGGACTGATTCGTTCGGCCCATGTGGCTCAGTGGTAGAGCACGCCCTTGGTAAGGGCGAGATCGAGGGTTCGATTCTCTCCATGGGCTCCATTTTATTAAAGATAAGTCTTGTAACCGGGCGATTAGCCTTATAAAAGTATAGGGCTTGAAAAAAAATTAATTTAGAGTTTAAACCTTTGAAGAAATTCAAAGGTCATAAAAGTTTAGAAAAATAAAGTTTAAAAATAATAGATCAGTTTCGCAATTTTTAGGAACTAGTTTTGTAATTCAGAAGGAGAGCTTCAATGTCCAAAGAAAAATTTGATAGGAATAAAGAACACGTAAACATCGGGACTATCGGTCACGTGGATCACGGTAAAACAACTTTGACTGCCGCGATCACTAAAGTACTTTCCCTCGCGGGCGGTGCAAAAGCGATGAATTACGATCAAATCGACAAAGCTCCTGAAGAGCGTGAGCGCGGTATCACGATCTCTACTTCTCACGTTGAATACGAAACTAAAAATCGTCACTATGCACACGTTGATTGCCCAGGACACGCCGATTACGTAAAAAACATGATCACTGGTGCGGCTCAAATGGATGGCGCGATCTTAGTGGTTTCTGCTGCTGACGGTCCAATGCCTCAAACTCGTGAGCATATCCTTCTTGCTCGCCAAGTAGGTGTTCCTTCACTTGTTGTTTTCATGAACAAAGTAGATCAAGTTGATGATGCTGAATTATTAGATCTAGTTGAACTTGAAGTTCGCGAACTACTTTCTAAGTACGAATACCCTGGCGACGATATTCCAATCGTTAAAGGTTCTGCGCTTAAAGCTCTTGAAGGCGATAAGACTGATATCGGTGAAAGCTCTATTCTTAAGTTAATGGAAGCTGTTGATGCTTACATTCCTACTCCTCAGCGCGCGATTGAAAAGCCTTTCTTGATGCCTGTTGAAGACGTGTTCTCGATTTCTGGTCGTGGAACAGTTGTTACTGGTCGTATCGAAAGAGGGATCATAAAAGTTGGACAAGAAGTTGAAATCGTAGGTATCCGTCCTACGGTTAAAACAACTGTAACTGGTATTGAAATGTTCCGTAAACTTCTTGATGAAGGCCGCGCTGGAGATAACGCTGGTTGCTTACTTCGTGGAACCAAAAAAGAAGACATCGAACGCGGCCAAGTATTGGCAGCTGTTGGAACAATTAAGCCACACAAAAAATTCAAGTGCGAGGCGTACATTCTTGCTAAAGAAGAAGGCGGACGACACACTCCTTTCTTCAACGGTTACCGCCCTCAGTTTTACTTCAGAACAACTGATGTAACGGGTGTTGTAACTCTTAAAGAAGGAACAGAAATGGTTATGCCTGGCGACCGTGTTGAAATGGCCGTTGAGTTGATCGTTCCTGTAGCGATGGATAAAGAACTTCGCTTCGCAATTCGCGAAGGCGGTCGTACAGTTGGTGCGGGCGTTGTTATTGACATCGTAGAATAAGAGTAACGGAGTAAATGCGGTTGGGTCAGTACTCAGCTCAGTTTTAACGTAGTTTCGGGGACCTCTAAAAGGGTCCCCTTAACTGTTTTTTGGACTTTGAAATTTAATTTTGCATTTTAGGTTTTTAATTTTGAACACAAGCGAAGGGCAGTAGCTCTAACGGTAGAGCGGCGGACTCCAAATCCGTAGGTTGTGGGTTCGAATCCCTCCTGCCCTGCCAACACCTCTTAAGGTGTGAGCGGGCAAAAACAGAATTTGAAAGTGCTAAAAGCAAAGGACCAGCAAAGGCAATTATGGAACAAAACAACAACAAGATAATGACAATTGTATTCGTAGCCGCAGGTTTCCTAGCCGGAGTGATCGTGAGAGTCATCATGGACACTCTTCAGGCCGTTTCGTCTGTTGTCGTTCAAATGAACTCGATCGAGGCTGTAAAGCACGGGATCCCTTTAGCTGTTGGTCTTCTTGTTTTTGCTCTTCTGCAGTTCAATCCAAAAGTCAGAGTTTGGGCTGATGAATGCATTATCGAAGTAAAAAAAGTAGTTTGGCCGAGCAAAAAAGACACCATCGCGATGACCACTGTTGTTTGTGTGATGTTGGTTATTGCGGGAGTCGTACTCGGAGTTTTTGACGTAGTCGCTGGTAACATTATTAAGCTTTTGATTAATTAGGCGGGTAAAGTGGATAACGGTGTAGACAAAAACGAAAATAAGAATCTGAAGTGGTACATTGTTAACACTCAGACTAGCTGTGAAAACACAGCAAAAGCTTCTATCGAAGAGCGCGTTCGCTCACTCGGAATGGAAGCTAAATTCGGTGATATTTTGATTCCCGCTGAAAACGTGGTTGAGCTCGTTAAAGGCAAAAAAGCGACTCGCTCACGAAAGTTTTTCCCGGGTTACATTTTTGTCCAATTGGAACTCACCGACGAGACTTGGCATTTGGTTAAAAACGCCTCAAAAGTTACGGGTTTCGTAGGCGGAAAAGTTCGCCCTCCAGAAGTTCCTGAGCACGAAGTGCTTCGTGTAACTAAACAAATGGAAACCGGTGCTGAAAAAGTCATTCCTAAAGTAAATTTCCAAATTGGTGAATCTGTAATGGTCGTAGACGGACCGTTCAGCAATTTCAACGGCACCGTTGAAGACATCAATCAAGAAAAAGGAAAAGTGAAAGTGCTTGTGAGCATTTTCGGTCGTCCCACTCCAGTTGAGTTGGACTTTGTGCAAGTTGATAAGGCCTAAAACGATTTTAGGTTTCTAATTTAAAAACGGATTTCAATATTGGATCGGATGCCCTTAAAAGCATCCAACCAGAAACCAACACCCAAACAGAGTGGGAACACAGGAGTAAAGAAATGGCAAAAAAAGTAACAGGCCAGATCAAGCTTCAAATTCCGGCAGGGAAAGCTAATCCAGCTCCTCCCGTTGGACCGGCGCTCGGTCAACAAGGTGTAAACATCATGGATTTCTGTAAGCAGTTTAATGCTCGCACTCAAAAAGAGGGCGACATGATCATTCCGGTGATCATCACTGTTTATCAGGATCGTTCGTTTACCTTTATTACCAAAACGCCTCCGGTATCCATCCTTCTAAAGAAGGCTGCGAAGCTTACAAGTGGCTCTAAAATGCCACAAAAGGATAAAGTCGGAAAAGTAACGATGGACCAAGTAAAAGAGATCGCGGCGCTCAAGCTTCCTGATCTTAATTGCACTACGGTCGAATCAGCCATGGCTCAAGTCGTAGGTACGGCTAAGAGCATGGGCTTAGAAATAAAGTAAGGCGGTAGATAATGGCAAAGAAGGGTAAGCGCTTTCGCGCAGCAATTTCTAAAGTAGATCGTCTTAAGACCTATGCAGTTGAAGAAGGCATCACGCTCTCTGTTGAGAACGCAAGTGCCAAGTTCGACGAATCAATCGATGTAGCCATTGTTTTGGGAGTAGATCCTAAGCAATCAGATCAACAGGTTCGAGGCGCAGTGTCTCTTCCCAATGGTCTTGGAAAATCAGTACGTGTTGTTGTTTTCGCTAAAGGCCCTAAAGAAGCCGAAGCCAAAGCAGCGGGCGCTGATTTCGTAGGCTCTGATGAACTCGTTGAGAAAATTCAAGGCGGCTGGTTAGATTTCGATAAAGTAATCGCAACTCCAGATCAAATGGCAACCGTTTCTAAGGTAGCAAAGATTCTTGGGCCACGTGGATTAATGCCGAACCCAAAAGTGGGCACGGTCACTATGAACGTTGAACAAGCTGTTACTGCCGAGAAAAAAGGGAAGCTTGCATTCCGTGTTGATAAAGCCGGAATCGTACACGCCTCTATCGGACGCAAGTCTATGGGCGCTCAACAATTAACTGAAAACTTCCTGTCTTTCATGGGTGCTTTGGCGAAGGCTAAGCCTGCGACAAGCAAAGGGAACTATTTTAGAACCATCACGGTGGCTTCTACGAGGGGTCCTGGCGTGAAGATGGATGTTTCAAACATACAGGCGCGATTGTAAGGGATTACAGTCGATAATTTTGAACCCAAATCGCGGTCAAAGATAGTTGGTGCCGAAAGGTCTAATGAACTCAAGAAGAGTTCGCCCACTGAGACGAGCGAAGGATCAGGGATAACAACCTCCTCCAGACTCTGAAATCGCGGTTCAAACATATAGGAAAGGAGGTCTCTGTCTTATGATTACACGAGAACATAAGGCTAAAGAGATCGCTGGAATTTCTGAACGTTTTGGTAAATCCAAAGCGGCTTTCATCGTCGACTTCAAAGGAATGTCGGTTGAGAAAGTTACGTCTTTGAGGAAGCAATTAGCTCCTCTAGATGCAGAAATGAAAGTGGTGCGTAACACTTTAGCTCTGCGTGCACTCAAGGACTACCCCGAGATGGACTCCGCACTTAACGACAAGTTCGTTGGTACGAATGCCATCATTTTTGCCTATGGTGATGCCGTTTCCCCGGCTAAAGCCCTTTCTGACTTCGCGAAAGAAGCAGAAGAGCTCACAATTAAAACTGGGGTAATGGACGGAAAGGGTCTAAGCGAGGCTCAAATTAAGTACCTTGCTACTCTTCCTGGAAAAGATCAGCTCCGAGCTCAATTGCTTGGTCTGTTCAATGCACCAATGCAGAAATTCTTGGGAACCTTGCAAGCTGTACCTGCCGGATACGTCAGAGTATTAGCTGCATACAGAGATACAAAGAACGCATAAGGCTAAGTTTGGATAGACCGAACTTAGAAATTTTAAATTAACTTAATTTTATCGAAAATTTTTTTCGGAGGATACAATGGCTCTAAATAAAGAAGAAGT
>CAZDFM010000259.1:0-4822 GCA_964504465.1 uncultured Pseudobdellovibrionaceae bacterium
CATTCGGTATATTGCAGAACAAGTCATCTATGCGGGACCTCGTTTTACGGCGCGAAAAGTAATTAAAAATTACCCAACGTTCGCTGACAGTTTGAATTTTGCGCCCTGGCTGATTGCTAATATCTCGCTAAAAACAAAACCCACAACTGAAGGCGCACCAATGGCCTGGGATAACGTCAGTTATTACAGTAAGTCACTTGGGTATATTGTGGCCACTCATCAAGATTTAAAAATCCATAGAAAAGAAACGGTTTTTACCTATTATTTGCCGTTAGACGAAACCGATTTAAAAGCCGCGAGACTTCAAGCCTATAAAAGATCCTATAACGATTGGCTCGAAATGGTTTTGCCAGATTTAGAAAAACTTCACCGAGGAATCACAAAAGAAATCACACAAATTGATTTTTGCGTATGGGGACACGGAATGGTGAGCCCCGGTATCGACTACCTTTGGAGCGAAAAGCGAAAACAAATGCTAGAGTCATTTGGTCCCATTAAATTTGCTCACAGTGATATGAGCGGGATTTCTATTTTTGAAGAAGCTCAGTATCGAGGCTGTGAAGCGGCTAAAAAAATACTGGCGAGGACTTAAATGACGGGTGCGGTTTCAACTCCCTGGTTAAAGAATAAAAACTTTGATCTCGCATTTATTATTGGGCCGTCATTTTTTTCGGTGCTGATTGTATTTCTGTTTTACGATCAATTTGTAGGGGCCACCAATGTTCCACTTTGGGCTTGGATCGTTTTTATTTTATGCATTGATGTCGCACATGTTTACAGCACACTCTTTCGTACCTATTTTAATGCGATTGAGCTCAAAGAAAATAGACTTATCCTTACGCTCATTCCCATTGGTGTCTGGCTCATTGGCGTTATGCTTTATTCGATGGGGGCATTGGTCTTTTGGCGTTTCTTGGCTTACGTGGCGGTCTTTCACTTCATTCGGCAACAGTATGGTTTTATGCGGCTTTATGGGCGGGCTGAATCAGTCAAGAAATGGGAACATCGTTTAGATGCGGCTCTGATTTATTTAGCGACACTTTATCCGTTGATGTATTGGCATAGCGAACCGCGAGAGTTTCATTGGTTTATTGAGGGTGATTTCTTTTCTAATTTTCCAGCCTTTGTACCGCAGGTTTTTGGAGTCGTGTATTCGGGTATCGCGATTCTGTACGCATTTAAAGAAATTTATTTCGCAAAGCTTGGCCGCCCTTTTAATCTTCCTAAAAATCTTTTGATTGTAGGCACCGCTTTGTCTTGGTGGGTGGGCATAGTTTTGTTTAATGGAGATTTAGTTTTTACTGTAACCAATGTGGTCTCACATGGAATTCCGTATCTTGCTCTTGTTTGGCTTTATGGCGAGCGGCAGGCACAACGAGATCCTATGCTCGCGCTAAATTACAAATTATTTTTCTCGCGTTTCTCACTGCCTTTGTTTTTAGGACTTCTTATCTTGCTTGCTTATCTCGAAGAGGGCCTGTGGCATGGTCTCGTCTGGCGAGAGAATTTATCAGCCTTTGGTCTTTTTTCGTATCTTCCGGCGATTTCTGCGAAGGACTCTTTAAGTTGGTTGGTGCCTTTACTCACGCTTCCACAAGCCACTCACTATGTACTGGACGGCTTTATCTGGAAGATGAAGGACAAGTCCGCAAACTGGCAAAAAAATATCTTCTTAAGCCGTCCTACTAAGTAGCTCTGGACTTTCTAGGCTCTAGTTGCGTGAGTTATCCTATAGCAAACGGAGCACTCATGAGTTTGTACAAGGTCAAAACTGTCGCGATTATCTTTCTTTTGCTGGCTTCAATGGGTCTTTCGCAATCAGCCTTCTCATTATGTGTAAAAACAAACGATGCAGTTCTTAGAACAGGCCCAGGAACCAAGTTTCCAGTTTCTTGGCGCGTAGGGCGGCACACGCCGCTATTAGATGTCGAGTCGAAGCCCGGTTGGTTTAAAGTACAAGATCTTGATGGCGCTACTCACTGGATCGCTAAAACGAATGTGACAAAATCTTACCAGTGTATGGCGGTTCAGGTTTCGCTTGCGGCTCTCAGAGTTGGACCGGGTACAGATAAAGCATATGCCCAACTTCCAAGCGTTGGTCGCTATTATGCTTTTAAGAGAATCGACTTTGAGCCACCCTGGTATCATGTCGAAGACGAAAAAAGGGGCAAATATTGGGTTCATGAGAACCTCGTTTGGCAGCCCCTGAAGCGCTCACGTATTAATTTCTAAATTCTCCTTTTAACGGCTGCAAAATCTTGCTGGGTATACGTTGTAAGATACTGTCTCAAGATGATGCATCCTGTAAATATTCCTATCTTTTTTGTGAAAGTGAATTTAAGATTTCTACTTATTTCGGTTCGACTTACGGACGAATGTCAAGAAATGGACTTTTGTCACATAGTTACGAGATTTAAGGCAGTTTAAGATTTTTTCTTGCAAAGTACTTTGGAGTCTGTGTAAATAGTTCAGTTCCAAGTTGGCACTGCTGTAAAAAAGTGCAGGCTTAAATAGGGGGAGAAATAATGAGCCAAGTAAACTCGAGTTTAATCACTCAGTGTAAGAAGAAGCTTCTAGACGCAAAAACGGAAATTCTGAACCGTGTACGCGAATCACGCCAAGACCTTTATAATTCTGAAGACGCAAAAGGCGGCGATGAAGGTGATCAAACTATGAGAGCATTGGCCGAGAGCGAATTTCTCTCCATGCACGAAAGACTACGCAAACAACTTATGGAAATCGAAATGGCACTCAGCCGAATCGAACAAGGCCTTTACGGCGTCTGTGAAGAAACAGAAGAGCCTATCGAAGCAGACCGCTTACTTGCAATCCCCTGGACACGACTTTCAATCGAAGGTGCCGAAATCAGAGAAAGCGTTCAAAAACGCTACGCTCGCTAATAATCTTAGAATGTATTTTTAAAAAACTAAGATATAAGAACGCCGGACTTCCGGCGTTTTTTATTTTGGGGCAAACGCGGCCTTAATTCTGTAAGGTGACAGTGGCATATTTTCTCGCGGTTTTAGGTAACATCAGTTTCGCCTCTGCGAGTCTTTTCTTCGCTCACTATTCGAAACAAGTCTCAGCCTATTGGATGAACGCTTTTAAAACGGTCGTCACGTGGGGTTTACTTGTTTTTGTATTTCTTTATCTAAGTCCTCCGCTTCCAGCCGTAGAGCCTCTTTTACTTCTTATGAGCAGTGGTTTCTTAGGACTCAATCTCGGTGATTTATTTTTGCTCTTAGCATTTATACGTTTGGGCTCTTCGAGAACGCTGATGATCTTTGGCTTTCAGCCTTTGTTAATGGGTGTGGCGTCGTTCTTTTTATTTAATCAAGAGATCGGCCCCTACCGGTTCATTTCGCTCATCTTTTTAATCGGCTGCTTGTTTTTCTATAGTCTCGAAAAATATCGCGCCGAAGGACATTGGGAATCTAAGGGTTTATTTTTTGCGCTTATTGGAATGAGCCTCGACACTGTAGGCGTTTTACTCACTCGCTATGCGTTTGATATGGCCTCCACCATTTCGCCGCTTGAAGGGCATTTCTATCGCTGTAGCGGAGCACTTATTGGATTTGCTTTAATGCATGCGTTTTGGAAACGAATTGATTTAAGGGCGCACTTTTTAAAATGGAATGTTCGAGAGCGATCACTGATTGTAGCCGCAAGTTTACTCGGAACTTTCTTTTCGCTCTGGTTTTACTTAACTGCCGTCCGTATCGGTCACCTTGCTTCGCTTTCAGCCATTGCAGTCACTGGTCCGTTGTTTGCGTCTTTGCTTGAGCATTGGTGGAAGAAGGAACTTCCAAGTCGCTATTCACTTGCGGCCACTGCGTGTTTTCTTATTGGCTTTGCCATACTCGTCTTGCTGTGATGAACTGATTCAATGAAACCCACTGGCAGCGAAGAAGTAGTTATTATTGCACACTCACGTTTTCGGCTGCTATTGATAGCATCTATCTTTGTTGTGCTGTTCTTATGGATCAGTTATCTAGCATGGAATCACGACATGGATGTTTCAAAACCTAGAATGCTAGATCTAATCGCCTTGCGTTTTATTGCGAGCCCGATAATGGGACTGTTTGCTTTTTTATCTTTAAGAGAGGCATTTGGCGAAAAAACAAAGGTGTTACTTAGGGTAGGTGACCTCGGCATTTGGCGACGACCTCTGTGGGGAAAGAAAGAAATATTTATTCCATGGGAAGATATCAAATCAGTGATCCTTGAACCGGCTACTGTTGAAAAACACGGTCGCATGCGACTTCCTGTTGATAAAAGAATAAAATTGGAATTGGTTGAACCGCAAAAGTACCGACGTTTCCATGCAAGCAATGGCGGCGTGATGTTAGGCGACAAGGAATTGAGCTATCCGTTAGAGCGATTCATAGAGAAATGTTTTCGATTTGAGCCTTTCGCGTCTCGGTATCGAGTCACAAAAAAGCTTCACGAAGAGTAGCTCGAAGTCCGAGTATTACTAAACCAGTCTGTCTTCAAACTCAGTAAGCGCGCTTCCCCATATATCTGCATCGGCAGCAATTTGATCTTTAAGTTGAGTTTGAATGTCTTCGATTTTTCTAACCGGTCCTTTGTTGACGCCGGGGCAAAATTCAACGACGGCTTTGGTCCACGCTTTTGGTTTCATGTTTTCGGGCCAAAAGGGCCAAGTCCGGCACTGAGTGGGTCGGCCTTCGTAAACTTGGCAGCGGTTTCCGCGCAAGAAAATACAATCGTCAGAAGTGGGATGGTCGACTAAGTGAAGGGCGCCGTCTGTGCGTTTTGTGTACTGCTTTTTGAAATCTTTAAGTTTCATATCTAAAACGCG
>CAZDFM010000260.1:0-4821 GCA_964504465.1 uncultured Pseudobdellovibrionaceae bacterium
AAAAATTAAAGCGGACGAAGAAAAATTCAAAAGTGAATCGGAGTACGAAGAAAAAAGAGTCAAAAGCGCTATTAAAAATTCACAGATTTACTTAGGAACTCTTTCGCAAGAACAAGAAAAGGCTATCGAAGCCCATGTAAAAGCCAATCCCTACCCATTTTCCGTTCGACTCAAAGACAGAAAAGCGAATTTCGAAAAACTTAAGGCCGCAAGTTCAAATCCAGAAAACTTTCAAAAGTTCGTCATCGAATACGTCACAAACTGGCGAAGTTTTCAGTCGAAAGAACATTTAAAACAACTCGACCAGATTCGCGTTAACAATGAACGTTTTTACCAAAACCTCATCTGCGAGGCCTCCGTAACGCAACTCCGACACCTTCGAACTAAGCTGGCAGAGAGCAAAAAAGATTTCGAAGAATTTTTTATCGAGAATTGATGGCGCGACAAGACTTCGACGCAGTCATCAAATGCCTAAGGACATTGACTTAACGGGTAAACCCCTAGACCTTGGCAAAATGATTCGTAATGCATGCAAGTGAAACCCTACTTTATTGGAGAGCTTCTGTGAAAGACCCGAAGGATTTAAAAAAGTGTCCAGTCAGCCATCTCACGACGAACTTTGGGGCTCCAGTTCCAGATAATCAAAACAGCATGACGGCGGGCCCTCGAGGCCCACTTCTTATGCAAGACGTTTGGCTTTTAGAGAAACTCGCAAATCTAAATCGCGAGATTATCCCCGAGCGGCGCATGCATGCGAAAGGCTCTGGGGCCTTCGGCACCTTCACTGTGACGAGTGATATTACAAAATTCACTAAAGCTAAAATCTTTGAAAAAGTAGGAAAGAAAACAGAAATGTTCGCTCGCTTTACTACAGTAGCTGGAGAGCGTGGTGCAGCTGATGCTGAACGCGATATTCGCGGCTTTGCGCTCAAGTTTTACACCGAAGAAGGTAACTGGGATATGGTGGGCAACAACACGCCCGTGTTCTTTTTGCGTGATCCTCGAAAGTTTCCAGATCTCAATAAGGCCGTAAAACGTGACCCGAAAACAAATCTTCGAAGTGCTACGAATAACTGGGATTTCTGGACACTTTTGCCGGAGGCGCTACATCAAGTAACAATCGTGATGAGTGATCGTGGGATTCCAAAGAGCTACCGACATATGCATGGCTTTAGCTCTCACACGTATAGTTTCATTAATGCCAATAATGAGCGCTTTTGGGTCAAGATGCACTTTCGTACTCAACAGGGCATTGAGAATTTAACAGATGCCGAAGCTTCTGAACTTGTAGGAAAGGATCGCGAAAGCCATCAGCGCGATCTCTTTAACGCTATCGAAGAGGGCAAATTTCCTAAATGGAAGATGATGGTTCAGATCATGCCCGAAGCCGATGCGGATAAATATCGATTGCATCCATTTGACCTCACAAAGGTTTGGTACAAAAAAGACTATCCGTTGATTGAGGTCGGAGTTGTAGAGCTTAATCGCAACCCAGAAAACTTTTACTCGGACGTTGAGCAGAGTGCATTTGCACCCAGCAATCTCGTTCCAGGTATTAGTGTCAGTCCCGATAAAATGCTTCAGGCACGCTTGTTTGCGTACGGCGATGCTCAACGTTATCGTCTTGGCGTGAACCATCACCAAATTCCGGTGAACGCGGCTCGCTGCCCAGTGAATAGCAACCATCGTGACGGCCAAGGTCGGATCGACGATAACTACGGCGGATTACCACACTATGAGCCCAACAGTTTTAGTCAGTGGCAACAGCAACCCGCATATGAAGAGCCACCCATTTCAATAAAAGGAAATGGGCAGTCTTGGAATTTTCATGACGACGATGCAAATTACTTCGAACAGCCGGGTGCGCTTTTTCGTTTGATGGCTCCGGCACAGCAGCAGGTATTATTTGAAAACACTGCGCGAGCCATGGGTGATGCACCAGAATTTATTAAGTTTAGGCACATCCGTAATTGTTTTGCGGCCGATCCCAAATACGGAGCAGGAGTCGCCTTGGCTTTGGGAATAGATTTGCCGAAAGCCATAGAGTCAAAATCAAAAGATCCGGCGAGAGAAACCGCGGCCGCGTTACCGGTTTAACGCTTAAGACAGAAGGTTAAAAAGTGGACTTTATTTTGCAACTCGATTCCTTGCTCTTAAGTCTAATTCTTTTTGTTCTCATGTTTGCTTTTTGGTGGCTAGGATACGTCAAGTTTTCGGCGCACAACCACCATGGAGAATCGACTCGTATCGAAGATGCGAGCTTGGCATTATTTGGTCTTCTTTTGGCGTTCTGTTTTGCTGGGGCGGCTGGGCGATATGAAACCCGTAAAGCTTTATTAAAAGACGACGCCATAGCCATCGGAGGTTTTGCTACTGCAGCCTCAGTTTTAAAAGAGCCGATCAATTCACAAATTAACGCTGAGTTAGTGACGTATGCAAAACAACGAATGGTATTTGGCGTAGCTCGTAAAACTGATCCCAATGCTCAAGAAATCTTAGACTCGGGTCGAGAAAGTCACAGCCGTATTTTAGAATTAGTTAAAAAAGCAATCGCCGAAAACAATACTCCAACCGCTCATGTTGCTCTTTTAAACGGGTACGGAAATATGACTCAAGCCCACGATGAACGCTACTATGGAATTCAGAATCAAGTCCCGGGCAGCATCCTCCTGATGCTAGTAATTTTTGCGTTAAATGCATCTTTTGTGATGGGACGTTTTACACCTCCAGGTAAAACAAAAACCTCTGGAGTTGTTCGGATCGCTATTTATATCTTTCTGGTAGTGATGGTATTTGACGTGACAATTGACCCTGAACAACCTCGGCGTGGATTCATGTTAGTTTCACAAGCTCCTATGCAAGATTTATTAACCTCACTTGAGAATGCTCAGCTCAAACTTCAAGTGCCAGAGGGGAAATAGAGCGGACTTACCTATTTATAATCAAGACATTGAACTCAATCCCCCGCAGTTGCCCAAGCAATTTAAAATCTAGAATTCCTGGGATACCAGTCAACAGAATCTTCGGACACGATCATATGGTCATATGGTCATATGGTCTGAAGAATGTGAGCATCAATCCGATGCAGCACCGTGAAGTTATCTCCAACAGTGCTGCGAAGAAGCCCCTCGTGCTCTTGATCAAATTTACGTACTTGATCTTCAGACAACGCGGCACCGACACCTCGGTGCAGGTTCTCGTTAGCTAATATTTTTTCCTAAGAAATCTTTTGAGCTATGTCTCTCTCTGACTTGCTCTGTTTTTGATCCCTGAACACGGTTCACCATGCGTCCACGGGCAACGGCATTTCTTTGCATAATTTCGTCGGCCCATCTGAGAACATTCTTGTATTCATGCGCTGATAAAAATTCAGCAGCATTGTCATAAATCTTTCCTTTTACCAGCAGACCATACCAGGGGAAAATCGCGATATCAGCGATCGTATATTCATCTCCGGCAATAAATTTTCTTGTCGCAAGTTCTTTATCTAGAACATCCAATTGCCTTTTGGTCTCCATTGTAAATCGGTCTATAGGATACTCAAACTTTTCGGGTGCATAAGCAAAGAAATGACCAAATCCTCCTCCTACGAAGGGAGCACTTCCGACTTGCCAGAATAACCAGTTCATTACTTTTGTTCGACCGGCGATATCTGTTGGCAAAAACTTTCCAAATTTTTCGGCCAGGTAAAGTAGGATCGATCCAGATTCAAACACTTGGATAGGCTTGCCGTTGTTTTTATCAACCATCGCCGGGATCTTTGAGTTCGGATTAATCTCAACAAAGCCCGATGTAAATTGCTCACCTTCGCCGATGTTAATGAGAAAGGCATCATACTCAGCTTCTTTGATTCCAAGCTCAAGAAGCTCCTCAAACATGATCGTCACTTTCATGCCATTTGGAGTTCCGAGGGAATAAAGTTGAAACGGATGTTCACCTACTGGCAGTGATTTTTGAGTTCGAGCTCCAGCTGTAGGCCGATTAATACTTGAGAACTTACCGCCATTATTTCCCTTATCTGTCCAAATTTTCGGCGGATTATATTTTTCACTCATGCTTTTCTCCTTGAAATCTATACTGTCACGTTGAAAGCGTAGCAATACAGCAAAGTGAGTTCGCTGAGACTATAACTTTAACAAAAGCCGAAAGGAAACTTAAACGCGTAATGCAGAAGCTAAATCGTTTGATCCAACAGTGGCTTGATCAAGTCTACATTCGGATTCTAAAAATCAAAAACCCAGAATTTACGAAATTATTCAGGGTTAAAGACCTAAAACTGCAGGGAGAGCTAGCGCGTTTGCTTGCGATCCATCACAAGTTGGCCGTCTTTGTGGTACCAGTTTTGCCACCCGTTGCGGTAATTTTCCATTGATCGATCTTTTGGAAGATTCGTTCCGCCTAAATCCCCTAACTTAAATCGATCGCGCGCGATTGCGGTGGGAGGGGGTGGATTCAAAATATGCATCCACTCTCTGAGTTTTGCGTACTCAATGGATTGGGGATTTAATTTCGCCATGACTGTGCCCAGCTCCAAAACGCTGTTGCACTCATTTTTCATCGTTTGGCACCAATCTAAATAATACTTTCCGCCAAGCCGAACTGCTAGAGGCCGACTCTCGGGAGAACGAAACCCTCCGTGCTTAAGTTGGTTGAATTTCTCAATCGACGCAGCATGAGCGGCTTCGATGGCTCTTTGCTTTGCGAGTATTGCCGCTGCCCTTGCCTCGGCCTGAGCTTTGTATTTCTCCTGCATTTTAAATTTCTCGAGGTCCGCCAGTCGCTGCTGTTCCTTCGCTGCAGCTCTGGTGTCAGCGATGTATC
>CAZDFM010000261.1:0-4813 GCA_964504465.1 uncultured Pseudobdellovibrionaceae bacterium
GCCTACTTTAGGGCTGAATTTCTAAGCGTACCTCGGTACGTTTCTATGCACATATCTATGTACATACAATAAAGGGAGAACTCGTGGCTGCAAAAGTGAAACTTTCTGAAGATGGTAGCTCAATTGATTTCGTACAATCAGATAGCCTGCCCTCGTCGGTAAAAAAGTTTCGTCAAAGCCCTGAGATCGAAGGCTTTTACCGCTTTATTTATGAAAACGACCTTCAGCGCGAAGCTTACGAAATCTTAGAAAAAATTATTTCTCGCCGAAAAGCTGAACGCAATATGAAGCGTGGCCGTAAGCCCGCTGCGTCCGCTAAATCTTAGCCGGACCTTCCGACATTCGGATCAAGTTTCTTGGCCCCCAAATAAAATACCTCTCTCAGTAGCCTTTGGTTTGCTTCTCTTCTTCTGAAAAAGAGGAGAACGTCATGCGCATTAAGAATAACAAAGGCCAAGGTCTGATCGAATATCTTATTATCGTCGCACTCATGAGTGTCGCGACCATTGGGATTATGCGGTTTTTAAACCAAACCGTAAAAGCCAAGTTTGCCACTGCCATCTTTGCCATCCAAGGCAACGAACGCAAAGAAGCCAAAACCGAAAGCCTCAATGAGGACGATTATAAAAAAACCGATTTTTCGGATTTTATGAACGGCGCAAGTTCGAAGTGATCTATGCTACGCGCACTTTGTGAAAAAGGTTTTGCCCTAATTGAATTTAGCTTGTCGCTTTTGACCAGCCTTAGCATCGCGGTCTTTTTTATCAGCTTAATTTATACAGCTGCGGCTAAACTTTGGCTCAACCAAGTTACCTACGATGCCGTGATCTGTCTGGCTCAAGGCGAAGCAAAACAAGTCTGTGAAGTGAGGCTAAGAACCAAAGCTCGGTGGGTGGGAGCCTCTCTCGACAAAGCTCAATATAAGATTCACTCTCGCGCATGGGCGCTGCGGGTTGGCTGGAAACTTCCAAAAGGCATTTCTTTACATACCGCGAGTGACCTCAACCAGAGGTCCTACTTTTGAAAAACTCAAATCAGCAGGGCTTTAGCTCCTTAAGTCTAATGGTTCTCTTACCCTTGCTTTTGAGTCTACTGGCTGGAGGCGCTTTTATTGGACGAAGTCTTTTTGAGTGGAACCGTCAGCATCACCTTTGTCAAAAACGAGTTTTAACTCATCAAAATGAACTTAGAAGTTTTTTAAAACAGCTCTTAAGTTTAAATCCGCGAGCTAAATCTTTAATGCTTCAAGAAAAAGCCGCACAAGCTGCATTGGTTATTGCGACTGCGAGCGGAAACCCTGCTGCGATCAGCGCAGCAGGGTTAAGATTAAAAAATATCAAAGCTTCGCAGCTTGTTTTAAAAACTCAGCAGCGAATTATTTTAAGTTTCGCTAAAAACTCGGCTCACAGATTCAATTGGAATTTTCGGACTGATTATTATGGAGTTCAAAAGGAACTCCATAAATCGAGTCTCCCTTACTCTTATCCACTCGCTGTTGAACCAGTACCTAAAAGTGCAACCGCACCGATGTATAGGCCTGTAGCTCACTTTTCAAAAAAACAAAATCTTGGAATCAGTATCGTTTGGAACATTAAAAATTGGGAATTTCTCGCGCGTGTTTTAATTCCTGCAAAAGCACATGAGCGGAAGCTCGTTATCTCTTGCGGTTCAACCCTCAAATTGGAGAATGGAAAATGGTATACACATCTGAGCGCGGCCAAGCCCTCATTGAAGTTATAGCGACGGTTCTAGTTCTACTGAGCTTTGCATTTCTTTATTTTAACTACACTGAAAAGACGCAAGATCTTTTAGAGCAGTCACGTTTTAACAAAGCTCGAAATATTGTGAGGTTCAAATGAAGTTATGGCTCGAACTTTTTAAATCAGATCCACTCAGCGCCCTCACTCGCCTTCCGTTGACAGCCTGGCTGGTATTAACGGCCTTAGGTGGAATTGCTCTGTGTTTTGCGATTGAACCCTCTTCGGGGCAAGAGACTCAGGCGGCGGCGTCAGTTAGCAAAACCTCAAGCCTCGATACTTTTATCCCTCAGGGCTACGTTTTGATTCCGATTGAACTCGAGAATTACAACTCTGTGGACTCCATTCTCGGAACTTACGGCATCGTGGACCTTTATTCCGCGGGCGATGGCGAAAATCGAAAAACTAAGCCCTTAGCTCGGAGGATAAAAATTTTACGAGCCCCTCAAAACCCAAGTCAGTTCGCGGTGTTGGTACCTGAACAACAAGCCGCTCTGTTTTTTCGAGGCCAGTCCGTATTTTTTGCGGCCATCCAGAATCCAAAAGAGACTGGAACAAGTTTTGTAAATAAACCGGCATCACCCAAAAGCCGTCAGGTTTTAGTTTTCGAACAGGAGGACCTATGAGGTCTCAAATTGTATCTCTCGTTTTATCACTCGCAATAATCTTCAATGTTCCATTGGCCAGTGCCGATTTTGATTCGGACCTTGCCGCAGCTCCAAATTCTACGACAGAGCGCCTCGAGTACTTTATCCAAAAAGCTCAGCAGGCTTATTTTTCGGGAGAAGACCAAAACTTAGCTCGAAGCTACTTTGAGCAAGTGGCTTTGTTAAAAAACGACCCGCAGTTGTCGAGAGAACAGATTAAGGTGATTCACTTCTCGATGCTTAGGCTCAGTCAGCTAAGCTTGGCGCCAGCACAGATGGATCAATGGATTCTAACAAGTCAGCAGTTTGCTCCTGACCTGATTCCGGATTCCGAACTTTTTCCTCCACCTGTGACGAAAAGATTTTATGAACTCAGAAAAGATCTCAAGGTTGCAAATCAAAATCAAAGCCTTCCACCGGTATCTGAGAATTCAGCTCGAGAAGAAACGAGAGAGGTTGAAGCTGGACCGAATCCTAAAAATTATGTAACTGAAATTGAAACACCGCTTACAAATGAAACTCCATTTTGGAAAAACAAATGGGTATGGATCGGTGCTGGAGTTCTTATCGCGAGTGCAGTTATTTATGACCAGAATCAAGGCAAAAAAGAAAACTCAGAGACGACTGTCACCTACGGCTTTTAAACGAGATGCGTCCCTTCGAACACCAACTCTTTAACTTTACCCTCTTCAAAAATTGTATATGTATTCGGCGTCCACGTTGGGTCACCCAGCTGGTGTCGAAGGAGTGGGTCGCCTTTCATTGAAGCGATGCCATCTTGTTTTGCGACATCAAGAGCTTCTAGATTAAGAGCAACGCTTACTGGCTCGATCGGTGAATCAGAACCAAAGTAAAACGGAATTTGAAGTTCTTCGAGTTTACGCCACGGGAAGGCCGAGTTAGCCAAGTCACCTAATTGTCTTCGCGCCCACTTGCGGTCACTCAACCAATGACAAGGTTGCAAATGACAAATAAGATTTCGGCCTTTCATTTTGAGCAAAGTTTCATCGCGAATAAGTTCAGCGTGCTCTAAATGCAGTCGGCCCTCAAAGCCTTCGTTCCAGAGTGTGGTAGCCACTTCGACTACTTCATCAACGGCTTGATCTCCAATGGTGTGAACCGCGAGATCCCACTTGTTGTCCCAGGTTTCTTTAAGAACTTCTTTGAGCTCTTGAGGTTCTAACAAACGAAAGCCATGGCCTGAACCCGAACAGTAACATTTTGATAGCAATGCGCCTTCAGAACCCAAAGCGCCATCGTAAAAAATTTTGATCGACTGTGGTTTTAAGTGCTGAGTTTTTTGCTTTCTCGCTGAATTGGCAAGCTTCAAAGCCTTATGAAAATCTTTTGGATCTTCTGCACTGAAAGTTTGGAGTACGCCGAGCTTAAGCAAACCCGCCTCATCCAGGTGTAGAGCTTGCTCCCACTGAACTTCATTGCAGGTCATATCTCGAATATGAGTAACCCCTTGAGAATGAAAAATGCGCATACCTTCTAGAAGATGCCGTCGAACTTCTGCGCCCGTTGGTTTTGGAATCTGTTGATCAACTAAGGCCTTTGCATTGTCGAGAAGGACTCCTGTTGGAAGACCTTCTTTGTCTAGCAACACTTTTCCACCTTTGATTTCATACCGGGTGGGAATGGCGGCTCCCTCTACGCTAAGAAGACCAATCTTTTTTAAGGTGACAGTATTCACCCAGGTGGCATGACCATCGGCTCTTGAAAATGCGACGGGAACGTCTGGAAAAATTTTGTCTAAGCTTTGCCGATCAGGATAAGTTTTATTTAGAAAATTGTTTTGATCCCACCCAAAGCCAGTGAGCCATTCGCCGCGAAAGTGTGCAGCTTCGATTTTTAAGAGAGCCACGTCATCAGCTGCAGTCAGCTTGTTTAAAAACAAACGATGTGACCAATCACCGGTCGCCTGCCAGTGTAAGTGCGAATCAAAACATTGTGTGAGAGTGGCTGAAAACAAAAATCCCCCGGAGTTAATCCGAGGGACTGTAATGTAGAAGCTTTGTTTTGTCAGCTTTTAGCGACTGATTCCTGGAGGGCCTGAACCGCCCCCGCCGCTACCGCCGCCACCTGGAGCGCCACCGGTTGAAGGATAAGGAAGTACTCCTACGCCTCCACCAGATCCAGCAGAGATCTGCTGAATCTGCATTTGAATTCTGAAGAGTTCAGACTGCAACTGAACAACCGTTTG
Organism: uncultured Pseudobdellovibrionaceae bacterium; assembly: GCA_964504465.1. Classification (GTDB taxonomy): domain Bacteria; phylum Bdellovibrionota; class Bdellovibrionia; order Bdellovibrionales; family UBA1609; genus CAZDFM01. The sequence goes on from CAZDFM010000261.1 coordinate 4,611, forward strand.
CTGTCTCATCATGTAATCAGACTGCTGTTGCTGTTGATACTGCATATACGTCTGCATACCCGACATATATTGCTGCATCATCTGCTGTTGAAGTTGGAGTCCGCCCATGGCCATTCCTCCACCCATCATTCCGCCCATCGGCATACCGCCACCCATAGGCATTCCACCCATAGGCATTCCACCCATAGGCATTCCACCCATAG
>CAZDFM010000262.1:0-887 GCA_964504465.1 uncultured Pseudobdellovibrionaceae bacterium
ACCGCCTCCGCTTGCCAAAGCCATCTGCTTTTTATACAAGAGGCCACCAGACGATTTTATGAAGGAGAATCTTATGAAGGTTTTAGTTGTAGGTAAGGGCGGCCGCGAGCACGCCTTAGTAAGAGCGCTAAAACTGTCTCCATCGGTTTCTGAAGTCCATGCAGTACCTGGGAGTGCGGGTATTGCCACGCAAGCCGTATGTCACAAATTAAACCCTCACACAGCTCAAGCTTTAATCACTTTGGTAAAAGAGAAAAATATTGAATTAGTGGTCATTGGTCCAGAAAACGAACTCGTCGACGGCTGGGCCGATTCACTTCGCGATGCTGGAATAAAAGTTTTTGGTCCCTCGAAAAAAGCAGCGCAATTAGAAGGCAGCAAAGTTTATTCAAAAGAGTTTATGGTGACCGCGGGAATTCCAACGGCAAAAGCTGTGACCGTAAAATCGGTTGGTGAAACGCGAGAGGCTCACTCCAAGTTTACGCCCCCTTATGTTTTAAAAGCAGATGGCTTAGCGGCAGGTAAGGGTGTTTTTATTTGCGACACACTTCAAGAGCTCGAAGCTTCAGCTCGATTTATATTTGAAGAAAACGGTTTGGGTGCTGCTGGAAACTCGGCACTCTTAGAGCAATTTCAGCCGGGCTACGAACTAAGTTTTCTAATTCTCACAAATGGCGAAGCGTTTAAAGCATTGCCGCTCGCACAAGATCACAAAAGGCTTAAAGATCAAGATAAAGGCCCTAACACCGGCGGTATGGGAGTGGTTGCGCCCTTACAAATTTCAACTGAGCTTCAAAGCCAAATCGAAAACGAAATTGTTTTACCAAGTCTTAGAGAGCTTCAAAAGCGTGACATGCTTTACCGTGGGGTTCTCTATATCGGCCTCA
>CAZDFM010000262.1:897-4806 GCA_964504465.1 uncultured Pseudobdellovibrionaceae bacterium
TGATTACCGATAAGGGCCCATCAGTTATTGAATACAATGTTCGGTGGGGAGATCCGGAAGCACAAGTTTTACTGCCATTGTTGGATGGTGATTGGGCTCAAGTGTTTTTGAAACTGGCTCAAGGCGAATTGCAAAATCTCAAATGGAAATCCGTTGCAACGGCCTGTGTAGTACTCGCAGCCGAAGGTTACCCAGAGAGTCCTAAAAATGGTGTGAAAATTGAGGGCGACTTAAACTTTAATTCTAATACCTCTTATTTTCTACACGCGGGAACCGCAAAAAATGAGGCGGGTATGTGGACCACACAAGGTGGCCGAGTGCTTAACTCAATGGGAGTTGGGGCGAATTTGGCGGAAGCGTTGAAACAAGCCTACGCCCAAGCTGAACGCGTTCGCTGGCCAGGTCTTCAAATGCGCAAAGACATTGGTCATAAGATGCTCTCTAAATCTTAGAATCAGCACTTGCCAGAATCCTAACGAATAAGCGAGCGGTGACAAATTCAGATTGATCCAAAACGGAAGGCCCAATTTTGTGGTAGCCTTTAAGCCCGTCCATCCAAAAGAGAAAACTAACGTCAGCAAAATGTAAAAGGCTATAACTTTAAAGACGACCGAGAAAAACACGCCCGCAAGTAGTCCCACAAGCAAAACTGGTGCAAATAAAAACGGAATTAATGGTAGCGGCTTGAGCCAGCCACGCAAAAGTAAAAGATGTCCTTGCGCTTTTCCGAAGCGAAACATTCGGGCCAACCACTCACCGAAGTTTTTCGCGCAATGATTGATTACGACGGGTTCGGGCAGCAGTAAAAGCTCAGAACCTCGGTCGGTTAACCTTAAGCCCAATTCAAGATCTTCACCGTAAGCCGAAAACTTTGCTGAAAAGCCACCAATACGAATGAGTGCCGACTTAATGAACAAAGCATTTGTAGTGGCGAGGTGGTTCACTTTCGAAGGCACTTTGGGCTTATAGGCTTGGGGAGATTTACTTAAATCACCGAGCAGACTATCAAGCGAAAGGTTAATGGCTTGATGAATTTCGGTCGAACACGGCAGACGGTTCGGACCGCCTACTCCTGCAAGGAGTGGATTTTTTTGCGATTCAATTTGTAGCGCTACTGCCAGTTGCTTAAGCCAATTTTTTGGAGCTTCACAGTCACCATCGATAAAGGCCACATAAGGAAACTGCGCATGGCTCAAAAGTTCTTGGCGGCTTCGTCCGAGGTGGTTGCCTGAGCGTTGAACCACTTTGAGTGGAAAAGTCGGGTGCGCCTTTTGAAAGTTTTTAATAATGGTGAAGGTTTGATCTTCAGACTGATGATCAATGATGAGAACTTCTTTAGGCTGAAGGGTTTGTCTTAAGAGCGAGCGAAGAGCGTCGAGGATGTGAGCTTGCTCATTTTTTACAACCATGAGAACGGAAATGTTCATTGAATTTAGTTTTCCTAATTACTTTTATTTCTTAAGCCCAAAAATCGGTATCTTAAGATGGTAAACAAAAATCTCCAGCCGTCAATCCATGTCGACAATTTTGATTCACCTAAGCGTTCTTCATAGGTAATGGGAACTTGAACCACTTTGTACTTATTAAGCGTCATCCAAAGACTCATGGCGAGAGTAAAGTTGAGCTGGTTAGGAAGTTCGTTTTGAAAAGGCGCCGCCCATTTTTTGTGAAACAACCGATAACCGCTACATAAATCGTGCGGAGCCTGTCTAAAGAAGATTCGAAACAAAAACTGATAAAGTAGATTCCCAAAACGGCGAAGCAGGGGCATGTGGCTATGATCCGTGATACGTTGACCGACCACGAGATCGGCTTCGTCTTTTTTTTGCCAAAGCTTTTTGAGGTCCGTGGCACTACAGGTGCCGTCACAATCATGAAATGCGACCCAGTCACCCTGTGCATTAAGTAAACCTGTTTTAAGCGATTGCCCGTAGCCCATATTCTTTGAATGTCGAAGAACTTTAATTAGAACGGGCTGAGAAGTTTCATGGAGTTGCGAAATCTCTAAGAAATCGCAGCTCCCGTCTTCTGACCCGTCATCCACGATCAATAGCTCGATGCGAGCTAAGCCGAGGCTCGCTTTAAGGTCTTCAGCTTGGGCGTTCCAATCCGCAATCACAGCTTGAATCGCTTGCGCTTCGTTGTAGCAGGGAAGAATAACGCTGAGTTGAGTCAAAATAAAAAAGCCCTCATGTTGTGAGGGCTTTTCTTACCGGTTTATGGCGGGCCTGGCAACTAAGCTTCGGCTTCTGGTGGACGAAGTCCTTTTTTCTTAATCTTTTCAACCAGCGTCGTGCGATTTAATTTCAATAAGGCGGCTGCCTGATTGCGGTTCCAGCCTGTTTGCTCGAGTGCCTTCATGATCAGCGCATTCTCGTAAGAATCTACGGCCGAGTTAAAATCCATGCCAGCCTCGGGAATATTCACGTGACCCACAGAGTCCGACTGAAGCGCAGGAGTGCTGCGATATTTTTCTGGAAGATCACTGACTTCGACCATGCCGTTGCCTTTAAGGATCGCAATTCGTTCTACCAAGTTTTCAAGTTCACGAATGTTACCTGGCCAATTGTAGTTGTAAAGGTGGGCCATCGCTTCGTCACTGACGCCGAGTAATCCGCGCTTTCGAGACTTATTGAAAGCCTCAACAAAGTGAGTGATTAAAACGGGAATATCGGGGCGACGTTCTCTTAAAGCAGGAATACAAATTGGAATTACGTTGAGGCGGTAATAAAGATCTTCGCGGAATCTTCCGTCTTCAACGGCTTTTTCTAGATCGATATTAGTTGCGGCAATCACACGTACATTAGCTTCAAGAGTTTTTGTTCCACCGACGGGTTCAAAGCGTCGCTCTTGAAGAACTCTTAAGAGCTTAACTTGAAGGGTAGGGCTCATGTCGCCAATTTCATCTAAAAACAAAGTGCCTTCGCTTGCCATTTCGAAGCGGCCAATACGATTGCTGATCGCACCCGTGAACGAACCTTTTACGTGTCCAAAAAGTTCTGATTCTAAAAGTTCAGAAGGGATTGCACCACAGTTGATTGGAACAAAAGGTTTACTGCTACGAGAAGAATTGTAGTGAATGGCTTTGGCGATAAGTTCTTTGCCGGTTCCACTTTCACCCGTAACTAAAACAGTGGATTCAGAATCAGCTACGCGCTCAACAAGTTGAAGCACTCCCATGATTTGGTCTGATTGGCCGACAATATTGTCAAAGCGATAGCGGTTGTGAAGTGCAGAGCGGAGTTGATTGTTTTCTTGCTCAAGTTGGCTTTGGTTTAAAGCTCTCTCTATTAATGAGAGAATTTCGTCGAGATTAAAAGGCTTAGTCACAAAGTGGAAAGCACCTCGACGGGTGGCTTCTACCGCTACTTCGATACTTCCAAAACCTGTCAGGATGATGACCTGGATGTTCTTCTGGTAGGACTTAAGCAAGGTCATCAATTCGATGCCGTCGCCGTCAGGAAGTCTTAAATCTACTAATGCTAAATCGATGGGCTTATCAGACTGAGAGATGGTCTCGGCTTCTTTTTTGGAAGCGGCTGTAATGACTTGGAATCCTCGTCTGTCGAGCGCTCTAAATAGAGCGGTTCTTAGACTAGCCTCATCATCTACAATCAGAATTCTTTTAGCCTGCATTCGACTCCCTTCCTTGGATTAAAGCTCGGCTTCCGTCTTGGTAGCCCCAGTTCTTGTGAAACCAGTTACTCGAATCAGTGATCCCCACTTAAGCTTTTTGAAAACTATCTATTACTTTAAGATTTCTTTTTTTAGGTATAGAGAGAGAATACGTGCGCAACCTATATTCATGGTACGAAATCTCTTTTGGCGGTGTCAAATTTTCCCGCCAAAAATTTGTCTTAAGACTTCAAATCTAGACTGCTCGGTCCGGTTAAAAAGGAAATTCTTGCC
>CAZDFM010000263.1:0-4796 GCA_964504465.1 uncultured Pseudobdellovibrionaceae bacterium
TTTGCTATGATGAAAGAAAACTTAAAGAGATACAAAATTCTTTTAGCGATTGTCCTTCTTGAGACACTTATTTTTTTCTTTCAGCCTGAAATCGCAACTCGATCTTGGGAGAAGTCTTTTGTCTTTTTGCTAGATATCTTCATGATCCTGCCGCCCATCCTTTTGTTGTTAGGTCTTTTAGACGTTTGGCTTCCGTCACAGGCTGTTGAAACATACTTAGGTAAGAAGTCAGGCGTTAAGGGAATCATTCTCGCGACACTTATGGGGTCTTTCGCCGCCGGGCCGCTGTTCACGGCTTTTCCTATAGCGTCCTCTCTTCAGGCGAAGGGAGGGAGGGTGGCGAACACAGTTGTTTTTCTGGGTGCTTGGGCGACGATCAAAATCCCGATGCTGCTGATGGAGAGTCAGTTTCTAGGAGCAAAGTTTACGTTTCTACGCTTTATGATTACACTTCCACTGATTATTTTAATTGGATTAGTCATGGAGACTCGAATGAAAGAGCTATGAGACAGGTCTAGCTGACCGAATCGCATTTTTCGAGCGTCGAATCTTTCGACAGTAAACTTCATCTTATAATTAGAAACAAAAGCCACCGACAAAGCTTTCTCGGAGCGAAGTTCTAAAACTTCGCGTCTCAACAGAGGAAGGTTTGAAATGCGTGCTCTAACTCTATTCACTTTAATTCTATCGAGCTTTGGTCTCTCTGCGAGAGCAGCGACCTGGCTTGCGGTTGAAACCACCACTACTGCCACTTTAAGAGTAGAAACCTCACTTCCTGCGAGATCGGGATACCAGACTACAACTTACTTAAAAGCCTATATGGATCTGCCTGCGGGCACTAAGCTTCGCTATGTGACGGCCAATGCTACCCGCGACAGTTACCTTTATGATACGAGTTCAGGAAATTTAGCGTGGTCGACTTTAGGCTGGGTTCGAACCATTCTGATCGACTCTATTCCTGGAAACCCGCTTTCGGCGACCGAGCTTCGTGCAGTTAATCAAGCGAAGCTTTACATTTCTTCTTCACTTGCAGCGACGTTTAAACGCACTGACGGTGGAAGTAATTCCGAATTGATTCCTTCACAAGGTCAATACAACACCTCCGCGTGTTACAGCAGTCTTGTAAATAGCGGTGTACCTTCAACTCCTCTTACAAACCTCTTTAATTTTTATAACTCAAACCAATCAAAGATCGATGAAAAACGTTACCTCGCAATGTCCGACTACAGCGGAACTTCAAAACGCGAGCGGTTTTATATGATTGATCTTGCAAACTGCAGTGTGAAAAAAGAGATCGTCGCGCACGGTTCTGGAAAATTCTCTTCTGGTGGCGTCACAAAAGCATGGGGTGATCCCGAGCACGACGGAATGCTCAATCGATGTATCTACAACAACAATCGTCAAAACATGACTCGCCCTGGTTTTGCACTTCTAAAGGGTTACCACTATTCAAGCCAAAGCTGGCCGGTCGTTGATTCAAGTGGAGCAAAAGGAATTAAGATGTATGAGCTCGGCCGTGCAAAAGATGAAAACTTTAATCTCGCAGGTCGCGGAGTTGTCATGCATGAGCAATATTACGTCGACAACTCGACTCCAGGTAGAAGCTATGGTTGCCCCGCGATGAAGCCGGGTCACTTGAAGCCAAAAACTTCGATCTTTAAACGTGGGGTTCTTTATTACTCTTACGCTCCTCAGTGCGGAAACTACTAGGGCCTAAGTTATGAATAAAAAGCTAAGTGTTTTCAGTGGAGCAGTTGTATTGGCCGGATTGGGATGGTGGTTTTTAAGTCATCATTCAGAATCATCGTCTCCGATTTCAAAGTTGGAATCTCCGTCACGCGTAGAGCTTTCTTCACTGAAGCCTTCTCAGGAAAGAGCTCCGAGCTCAATCTCGCCCGGGGTTTCCAAATCTCAAGAAAAAACTTTCTTGGCAATGGACGCGGCACAAAGCGGAAAATGGGATGATGTCCTAGCATACTTAAAATCAGGCGGTAATCCAAATTTGCTCGACGAGAACGGCAAGTCATTACTGGAGTGGGCGGCTCTTTACGGGGACGTGAGTATTATGAACGAATTAATTGGGGCAGGCGCAAATGTAAATCATCAAGACGACGAGGGTGTGACAGCCTTAATGACGGCATCAAGTGAGGAACGTCTTGAAGCCATCAAGCTACTTTTAGACTCAGGCGCCAATATCGAAACAAAAAACTCAATCGGCCAAACTGCGTTTTTAGTTTCAGTTGAAAACTCGAGATTAGACGCTTTAGCTCTTCTAGTCGAAAAAGGCGCAAGACTAGATGTTACTTTTGGTGACAACGATTTTAACGCTTACTTGCTCGCATCAACCAACGGCAATCTTACCGTTATGGATCGTTTAATCGAAGTGTACCCCGAGTTTGTAAGCTCAAAAGATCGCTCCGGTCGCTCAGCCGCTCATTGGACCTGCGCCGATGGCGACGTTCAATCCGCTGCTGCAGTGATTCGTCACGGCGGAAGATTAGATGCCCAGGACAATTTCGGTCGAAGAGCATTTGATTACGGCCAAGATCAGGGGAGCGGCGCTTGTCTCGCGTTTATTGAAGAGGCGGGGCTTAAGGATTATTTTTAGCAATTAGTGGCGGCGCGTGAATGCATCCCATTGATCGCTCAAAAATGGTGAGACCTCTCCAACCCGGCTTACTTTATCAAACAGAAGAAAGTGCCCAGCAGGTTGCCCTCCGATCCACTTTCCGTCAGCGTCTTGATTAATACTTGTCGTACCTTTAAAAGCTTGGCGTTCAACTCTTAAGCTGCCCTCAGAGAATTTTTTCGAAATTAGATCAATAACTTCAGAAGTGGCCTCTTGTGGGAGAGCTTGTTTGGTTTTTTCGGCCCAAATACTTAAAGCGTTGAGGCCGCGAAGGATGTCATAAAAATAAAATCGCGGAAAGCAAAGTTTCACCCAGTCTTTGGCACTTTCTCTTTCGCCGGAATTAAATTTTGTGGCGGAGCCTAGCCGAAGTTTGCGGGCAATTAAGAAATTTGCGGCTTTATCTAGGAATAGCTTTTCCTCATTCGTCCATGCGCGGTTCGTGTACATAAGAATCGCTTCAAACGCTGCGATGGTTCCCACCATCGAGCTTGGACATTCATCTTTAACTTGGTAGGCGGTGTCGTCGCAGTTAAGACCTCCGTCTGCCATTTGGTATTTTAAAAACCAAGGTCTGATCCACGGAAGTTCTTGGTCTACATCTATTCCCCACTCCGAAAGTACTTGGTAAACGGCTCCCAGTTGGCAGTGACAGGGGATGTCTCTAAAAAAGTCTACACCTTCGGGCACTTCGTCCGCGGTAAGCGGAAATATTTTTAGTGGAAGCTTGTTAAGCGTAGCGATCAGTTGTTCGATTGCGACCTTGGGGATGAGTTTTGTTTGTCCCATTTCATGAAGAAGAAGCATTTGCCACCAAGGCCCATCCCATTTGGGCCAGTAGTGATTCGCCCGGAATTGCGCAAGCGCTTTTGGAGACGAAAGATGGGTGATGCATTCTTGGAGTTCTTCGGAGTAGTTCATTGGCAGGATATTGGTCGAAGATTTGTTTTGGGTCATTTACTTCCGCTGCGGTAATGCGGGATGGCGGCAACTCGCTTTGTGCGGCTGCGCTATATCGCGAAAGGAAAAGTAGTACCTACCTCTGAGAACTTAGAGCCCTATCAAATAGTATTTAGCTTTCCGACCAGATCACGGTCAGAGAGCTTTGAGCTTGTTGTTCCTGACGATAGGACCACAACGAAAATTAGAATAGAGGAAGAGACCTATTGGAAATATCATCCAATCTTCCTGCCATACGGCGATACCTTTCCTCGTTGGCAACGCTGTTCTTAGCCTTCATAAACAAAATCACTTATGCGCTTTTCGGGCTAAGTTCGCGGTTTTTTCACGTTGGTCTTCCAACTTCCGCTGCGGAAGTGGTCCTTACTTTCGACGGCCGCCGAAAGTGGATATCTAAGTGTCGGCTTGGCGAGTTAAAAAGCTTCCTTTCCTGACTTCGTACAAAAATCGTATTATTGAACCTCCATGAACAATCCCTTACAACAGAAGCTCTTCGCTATGCTTGCGGTCGATGAGGCCACGCGCGATCGACTTAAGCGTGAGGGCGTTCTTTTTGACGGCTATCATCCTGAAATGCGGAAAATTCATAAGGAAAACGGCGAAAGTCTCATGAGGATTCTAGATGAACATGGCTGGCCAACAATTGAGCTTGTGGGTCCTGAAGGAACGGCCGCCGCGTGGATGATTATGCAACACGCGATTGGAGCCCCTCAACTCCAAAAGAGAGCCATCAAGATGATCGATAGTCTTGGTGACGAAAGTGGTGTGTCGGCGGCTGACCGAGCAAGGACCATTGACAGGATACGAGTTTTTGAAGGCAAACAACAACTCTACGGAACGAATTTCGATTGGGATGAGCAGAATCGTTTAAGTCCTACTCCTATTGAAGATGAGTCCAAAGTTGATATTCGGCGTTCACAGGTGGGGCTTGGCCCACTTCGCGATGCAATTAGAATCATGCGCGCCCGCGCGGAAGCGGACGGCGACAAGCCTCCCAAGGACCCGGAACGCAAAAGACAAGAATTCGAGTTATGGTTGAGGACGACGGGTTGGCGTTCATAGTTCCATCTAATTGCGCGAACTACTCACCAGGATAATCGACAATCGTCAGGGGCAACTTCAGGTATTCATCAGAACTCCGTAGGGTATAAACTATTTTCCAATAGACCCTCTTCGCCTGTTGTGAATTGAACAACTTAGCTTCGCG
>CAZDFM010000264.1:0-4775 GCA_964504465.1 uncultured Pseudobdellovibrionaceae bacterium
ACTGACAAACACTCAACTTAAACGCTACGCAAAACATGCACCAAAAGATCCGCAAAAACCCTTTTATTTTGAGCGCCGTAAACCGCGCCCAGTTGACGTAGTAATTGAGATTGCGTATTGCGGAATCTGTCATTCCGATATCCATACGGCCCGAAGCGAATGGGGCCCGGCTGAATATCCCTGTGTTCCCGGCCACGAAATCGTAGGACGAGTTATCCAAGTTGGCAAAAAGGTGAAGCGTTTTAAAGTAGGAGATTTTGCTGGCGTCGGCTGCTTTGTGGATTCGTGCGGAAAATGCCCCCAGTGCAAAGCAAACGAAGAACAGTTTTGCAGCAAAGGTGCGGTTTTCACCTATAACGGAGTCGAATTAGACGGAAAGACTCCTACTTACGGTGGCTACTCAACTCAGATAGTAGTCCGAGATAAATACGTCCTTAAAATTAAGAAAGGTCTCCCGCTTGAAAGAGTAGCACCCTTACTTTGCGCAGGCATTACTACTTATTCTCCACTAAAACGCTACGGAACGAAAAAAGGCAAAAAGGTAGGAGTCGTTGGTCTCGGCGGCCTTGGGCATATGGCGGTTAAGATCGCGAAGGCAATGGGAGCCGAAGTCACTGTCTTTAGTACTTCTCCAGAAAAAGAGAAAGATGCAAAAACCTTAGGTGCTAAGAATTTTGTACTGACAAAAAATCCAGAAAATTTCTCGAAGATTGCAGGGACGCTCGATCTAATTATCGACACGGTTGGGGCGAAACATGACATCTCTTCTTACCTTGAATGTCTAAAGATTGATGGAACACAGGTGCTCGTTGGGGTCGCTCCTGAACCCAATGAATTTCAAGCTTCTTCTTTGATTATGGGCCGACGTAAATTAGCGGGATCCTTAATTGGTGGAATTAAAGAAACCCAAGAGATGTTAGATTTTTGTGCGAGCAAAAAAGTTTTTTCGGATATCGAGTTAATTCCGGCATCGCAGATTAACGAGGCTTACGAAAAAACAATAAAAGGCAAAGTAAAGTATCGCTTCGTAATCGACGCGAAAACCTTTTAAAAAACTGAAGCATCTTTAAAGCCGAGGCGGCCCACAAAAGGTAATTTGATTGCTGGCCGCCAAAAATCGACTCCAAAACTCATACTGAGAACGTTAACTTCTATTCCGTCGCCTAAGCCCATGGTGAATCCTAAAAGACCCAAAAGGGAAACCTGAAAACCCGTGTTGGTTTCTGATATTCCAAAAACTTGCGCCTGGTTAATCCAGTCTTTGCCGATTGCATTGGACGGCAACTCGACTCCGACCTCAGGTGTCTTGCGAAGTAGATATGAAATAAAAGTGTTACTATTAGGCCCTGGCAAAAGCCGGTAGCTGCGCTGGTAAGGATACTCATCTGCGGCTTTCGCTATTTTTACGATGGCTTTTTCTGCTTTTTCTCCCTTGATTTGCGTGATCATCACAGCGTCATTTCCAAACCAACGACGGTCGGGTATATCTTCTGAAATCACGACTGAAGTACCGCCATTTCGAGCGCCCCATCCGGTTACATGATAGGTAAGATAGTGATCTGCGTTCTTTTCTTTAGTCGCAATCCAACTATGGACCGCAAAGTATCTGCGCCAGCCGTAAGCCCTTGCGACGTAAACCTGAACCAGAGCTTCTTTTTCGTTTTCAGGAAGCGGAGCAATCCCCATACTTTCGCGGCTTGCAGTTCGCCAACTGCCGTTTGAAGCGCAGGCCGAATTGAACACCAGTACAAATAAACTGAAGACCAAACTTTTTCGCATGCCTCTACTATAATCGATCTTTTAGAGAGGCTTAAGAAAATTAGGTTTTTCGGGGCGCACTTCAGGTGAGCTTATTTTTAAAACTATTTAAGACTTGAGAGATAAAGCCACATGGCTGTGGTTTCCGTCTCATTCATTTGTTTCAAGAGCTCGATCGGCATTGGCGGTTTAATTTTCTCCCGAGAAATGGGCGAAATTCCGCTTCGAAGCATCTCGCGAAAACTCACTTCAGTCCAAATGGGATTCGCACCAAGCCGTGCAGAGGGGGCAATAGGCCAAGCCGGATCGCCGCCAGGAATAGGACCACCGCGAAGCTCAGCTCCATGGCAACCCGTGCAAGAGTTCACCAAGTATCTACCAAATTCTACAGTAGGGCCTTCCTCGGGTTTCTCGCCAAAACCTTTACTCATATCGATAACGTGCGCGGGTAATACGACAGGCATCTTCCCAAGAGGGGTCATAATTTTAGCAACCGGCCCAAACTTTACCGGACCGCTCGGGGTATTCACAGGCTCGGTTGACCTTAGATAAGCAATCAATGCAGCCGTGTCGGAAAGGCTCAAACCGAAGTAATCAAATGAAGGCATAAATCTTAATGAACGTCCCTCTTTATGAATTCCGTAGCGTATTGCGGCTGCAATTTCTTCGTCAGTCCAAGATTTTAATGCAGAAGATGAGATGTTAGCTCCGTAAATGACACCCAGTGGTCCATTTTCAACGATTTTTGCTCCCGCGAGATTGGCCCCATGGCAATCAACGCAGCCAGCGCGAACATGAAAGATCCTTTTTCCAAGTTCGACATCTGCTTTGGCAACTTCCTCGGAGATTGCAAACTCAGGCCGGGTAAATTGGGTGGTTTGCATGCGATTAAAACTGAATAGACTCCACCCGAAAAATAAAAAGACCGCCAAAAACGCGAACGCTAAAACTCCTAAGAGCTTCTTTTTCATAACCACCTCTAAATTTATTTGAGGACTCGATTTTATAGAGGGGGAGTAGACAAAGCTACCGAATTTTTCGTAGCATATTAGAGGTTTCAGTCGCGCTTTAGCATTGGAGATAAGATGATTAAAATTTTAGCACTTTTCTTGTGCATTTTTAGCCTGCTAAGTTTTGAAGCAAACGCGACGACTCAAGCTTGGATTTCAGAAGACAAGGCGACGATTCTCTTAGAAGGCAACAGCATCGAACGCGATGCGATTAATCTCTACGACTCACTGAACGCGCCGATCCTATATCATGTTGTCGGCGGACTTGAAGTCGCTACTAAAGAAATCGATTTTAAGAATGCCGATGGTTCTCCTTTGTTAAATATCTTTTGCTCGGTGAGTGTCGATGGAACTGATTTAGGGCAATGCTTTATAAGCATTGAAGCGAACAGAATCATCGGACCAGCAATGACGGTTTTTGATAAACAGAATGGGTCACTGTATTTGAGCGTAACGGGAGAAAACCAGTCAGCGCGGCTTGCGGGTTTCTTCAATGGCTTTAGTTCTTCTGGCGAAGTCTTCCATTCTGCCGATTCTCGTTTTAGCGTAAAGGTAGAGATGAATGAGCGAGGTATTCCTTCATTTATTTTTCAGTACCGATAAATGACTGACGAAAAGCCGCCCGTATCACGAAAACCTGATCCCATGCATGGGATGACTCTCGAGAAGATTCTTACCATTTTAGTCGATCATTACGGCTGGGAAGAGATGGGTTTAACCGTCAAGGTGAATTGCTTCGTTAATAATCCGAGCATTAAATCGAGTTTAAATTTTCTTCGCCGCACCCCTTGGGCACGAGCAAAGGTAGAACAAATGTACCTGGATTATTTAGACGAAATCGCAGGCCGTTAATTTACCGCTACGGGTTCTTTAAAGTCGACTCTCAAAGTCATATAACAAGAAGTGCAACGGATGTTTTTCGGAAAGCTTTCGTCTTGCGGAGTCATTTTGTTTTGCACTTTGCAACTTGGGCACACAAATTCGCCCTCTTTAATTTTAGCCTTAGTCATCCATGCAGAGACGAAGCCGACCACGCCCAGAATTGCAAAGAGTGGCACTAAAACGAAATGAAGAATCGGGACAAAAACTGTGAAGCCCGCAATGAGCCAAAGAATGCCCAAGATCTTGAGCGCGTTAAAAGTGCGTTGGGCTTTTGTATAGACATTAAGCTCTACAAAACCGGGTTCTACTTTATCATCGAGTACACAGACAATTTCTTTTCGCATCATCACCAACGAAGAAATCCCCTCCAAACGAAGGGGATTTCTATGAATGCTACGCGAACATTAAAAAATCAAAGCTTTTATGAGATAGCCATTCTTGTGCGGCTACGAGAATAGGTTACAAGTGCGATGACCCCAATAATTCCTAAGGCAGCAAGGCCAAAAGGTCGAGGGTTTCTGCGAATACGGGCGAAAATTACTCCAGAAAAGGTCAAGGCTTCTTTAAAGTAGGGATTAGCGAGGGCCGTATCCTTGAGCTCTACCACCGCATTTTTCCATTCATTTGCCACCCGAATTGGCTTTTGAATACGTTGGCTAGTGGACTCAATTTTATCCGCTAAAGTTTCAAGCGCATTTTCGAATTTCTCTAGACTGAACTTTACATCAGTTTTCGCCATCGCAATCTCCGTTGAGTTTACTGTTTCTTTAATATCATTAGGCATAGCTTTCTCCTTTAGTCGCTTGCTCAAGATCATCGAGTTTCTCTTTTACTTTACCAACTCCACGGCGAACGCCTTCTTTAGTGTGCGAGAAGTCCACATCTACATTTTTAAGTTTTCGATAGGCTCGGTAACTTAAGGCGCCACCGACAACTGCAAAGGCGACGGCTACAATTAGCGAACTTAGCCAATATCGGTCGTCTAAAAGTTCACCTAAGCCGATGACTAAAAATGCAATGAAGGGGAGCACACTTAAGGCCAGCATAACTGCAAACAGCACGGATTGCGTGATGTGGTTCTTTGCAACGTTTACTGTTTCTTTAACCTCGGCAGTGATGAGAGTG
>CAZDFM010000265.1:0-4749 GCA_964504465.1 uncultured Pseudobdellovibrionaceae bacterium
CAGGCCACAAGTCGTAAGAAGACAAAAACGTGGGATCTAAACAAAGTGAAGGCTTTGTTTTTTGGAAAAGACGGGATGCAATTTACAGTGACTGGCGAACGCGGAGAAGCGAATATCGAAACCAAAGACATGAAAGTCATGGGCAATGTCTATGTGCGTTCGAATAATGGTTACGTTTTCAAAACTGAAACAGTTAACTACTCGTCTGACAAAAAAATTCTGACCTCTCCAGATACGATTGAAATGACTGGTCCAAAAGACAAAGACGGACATGCGATGTCGCTCAAAGGCCGCGAGTTAAAAGCGGACCTCGAAGACTCGTTAATGGAAGTTCAAAAAGATGTGCTGGCCGAGAAAACGTTCCCAGACAAAAAACGAGTAAGTATCCGCTCACAACGAGCACAGTTTAGCGGCAAATCAAAACAAGCTAAGTTTTTAGACGACGTTGTAATTGATTTTGAGAACATGCGAATCACCGGTCCAGAAGCCGAATTTCAATATGACTCGCAAAGCAAGTTGATCGAATCCATGTATGTCAACGGGGGCATCAGAGTGAGCGATCAAGATAAATGGGCGACTTCACAAAATGTAAAAGTCGATTTTGGGGCCGAGAAATATACGTTTAAGGGAAGCCCTCGAGTTGTGCAAAACAATGATGAACTTCGCGGCGAAGAGATCATCTTTTTAGATGGCGGCAAACGAGTAAAAGTCATCGGCGCACGAGCACGCGTTGATGAAGGCCGATTGGAGAATTAAATTGAGCAGACTTACGATTAAAGGCATCAGCAAAAAGTTTAAACAACGTCAGGTCGTTAACGACGTGTCTTTTGACGTCGAATCAGGCCAAGTGGTGGGCCTGCTAGGACCCAACGGTGCCGGTAAAACGACAAGCTTTTATATGGTTGTGGGCTTAGTGAGTCCTGATGCAGGCAACATCGACATCGATGGCAAGTCTATCGGGCCTCTTCCCATGTTTCAAAGAGCCAGGTTTGGATTAAGTTACTTACCTCAAGAAGCCAGCATTTTTCGAAAACTCACTGTGCGTGAAAACATTCTTGTCGCACTCGAGGCTCAAGGTTTCTCTAGCGCTGAAAAACAGGAAAATCTCGAACGTTTACTAGATGAATTTCATATCCAGCATATCCGTGACAGCTACGGTTATGCACTTTCAGGCGGAGAGCGCCGACGAGTTGAGATTGCAAGATCGCTCGCTGGTTCACCTAAGTTTTTATTGTTAGATGAGCCATTTGCGGGGATCGATCCCATCGCGGTAGGGGATATTCAAAAAATCATTCTTCAGCTTAAAGCTAAAGGAATTGGAATTTTAATTACAGATCATAATGTTCGCGAAACCTTAGGCATCTGTGATCGAGCTTATATTTTAAAAGATGGTAGAATCGAAGTTGAAGGGACCTCAGAAGAGATTACGAACTCGCCAAAAGCGAGACAGTTTTATCTTGGTGAAAACTTCAAGCTCTAGGAGGAGCTTTTATGGCAATGCAGCTTAAGACGAGCTTAAAATTATCAATGCAGCTGCGGATGACTCCGCAACTGCAACAAGCCATTAAACTTTTACAGCTCTCAAGACTCGAACTTGAAAACCAAGTTCGTAAAGAACTCGTCGAAAATCCAGTACTCGAAGAGATCCAAGACAGTGTCGAAGATGATGCTATTAAATCTGAGCGGCAAGCGTCCGACGACCAAGTTGAAGGTACTGCTGCAAATAACGATGCCGATCCTCGTGCCCAAGAAGAATTCGAATGGGAAAATTACGTAGATAGTAACTACAAACCCGAACGAAACTTCGCTGGTAACAACGAAGAGATCATGAATTATGAGAATCTGATCTCGGCCCATCAGACTCTTCACGATCACTTATCCTGGCAAGCTAACTTGGCTGGCTTCAACGAAGAAGAAGAAAGCCTCGCGCAAATTCTAATTAGCTACGTAGATGACGATGGATATATAAAAACGCCGTTTGAGACTATTGCCGAAGACGAAGGCGTTTCAGTTCAAGAACTTGTAGAAATTCTTCCTTTTGTTCAGGAATTCGACCCTGCTGGCGTTGGTGCCCGCGATTTAAAGGAGTGTCTCCTAATTCAGGCAAAACATCTCGAAGAAGATACGCACTCACTCGTGGCCTTAATTAATAATCACCTAAAAGATCTCGAAAAAAAGAACTACAACGGTATTGCAAAGGCGATGAATCTTCAGCTCGAAGAAGTTGTTGAGATGTGCAAAATCATTTACTCGATGGACCCAAAACCCGGCCGTCTTTATATGACTCCGGACACGCATTTCGTTACTCCAGACGTATATGTATACAAAGTTGGAGAAGAGTATGTGGTGTCTCTAAATGAAGACGGACTTCCTCGTCTTAGAATTTCGAATCTTTATAAGAACCTTTTAAAAGGCGACAAAGAATCGACTGAAAAAACCCAAGAATATGTGCAGGATAAGTTGCGTTCGGCAGTATGGTTAATTAAGTCGATCCATCAGCGTCAGCGCACAATTTATAAGGTCACAGAGAGTATCGTAAAGCATCAGACAGACTTCTTTGAGAAGGGGCCAGCCTTCATTAAGCCTATGATTCTCCGAGATATTGCGAATGACATTGGGATGCACGAATCGACGGTAAGCCGAGTGACGACCAATAAATATGTCCACACTCCACGCGGAATTTATGAGCTCAAATACTTCTTTAACAGTGGTATTAGCAAAACCGATGGCGACTCACTTGCAAGCGAATCTGTGAAACTAAAAATCAAAGAACTCGTTTCTCAAGAAGACACAAAAAACCCATTATCAGATCAGAAGATCGTCGAGCTATTGAAAAAAGACGGCATTAAAATTGCCCGAAGAACTGTGGCCAAATATCGTGATCTGCTTAAAATTCTTCCGTCCTCAAAACGAAAAAAATACTTCTAAATCCCGAATCGGGCTGTCTCAATCTGAGAAAAGCCCGACTTTGGTTTGAATCCTTCGACGGTTTTGCCGATAGAGAACTATGTCTATTTTTTTCCCTTCTCTTGATTCGGTCACCAATAAAGCTTTCAAAAAAAAGCAGCGAAAGGAACTCGTATGAAGTTCAACCATAAGTTTCGGAGCATGAAGCGCTCAGAAGAATTAGAATCTTTCCTCGAAGAACGTTTCGAAAAACTCGAAAAATTCGAAATGAAGCCGATTGCCATCACGGCCACCTATAGCGTAGAGCGTCATTCCTGCACGGTGACTATTCAGATCAGTGGACAAGAAATCCAAATGCGCGCAAGCGCAACCGAAACTGCCTTTTTAGACGCAATCGAGAAGGTTGCGCATAGATGCGTCCGCCAACTTTCCCGCAAAAAAGCCAAGGTTCAAAATCATAAATGCTATGAGCGCACTAAACTCAGTCGTTTAGAGCGATTAATGGCAGATGAAGAGCGAGATGCCGCTTAAAGCGCGGTATTCTTAACTCTCCTCTGATTGACCTGATCCGGGACCCCTGATAACACTGAGCCTCAAATCACAAGCTAAAGTGTATCTTTAAAGGGGTCCCCGATGAGAAATTATCTCTTCACTAGCGAATCAGTTTCAGAAGGCCATCCAGATAAAATGGCCGACCAAATCAGCGATGCAGTTCTCGATGCTTTTTTAAGTCTTGACCCTAAAAGCCGTGTAGCTTGCGAAACAATGATTTCTACCGGCTTTGTTATGCTTGCGGGTGAAGTCACTTCTAAAGGCCAACTCGACCTACCAAAAATCGTACGCGAAGTTGTAAAAGACATTGGTTATGACGATTCTCGAAAAGGTTTCGACTACCAGACTTGCGCGGTATTTGCTTCGTTAGACAGACAAAGTGCAGACATCGCACTCGGCGTCGACGATGAAGGAAAAGAGCAAGGTGCTGGCGATCAAGGACTCATGTTTGGCTACGCTAACAACGAAACGTCTGAGTTTATGCCTTTGTCGATCGCACTTTCACATCAGCTCGTTCGCGATCTAGCTCAGCTTCGAAAATCAGGAAAAGTAAATTTTCTTCGTCCAGATAGCAAATCGCAGGTCACTGTAGAATACGAAGGTGGCCGCCCTAAAAGAATCGAATCGATCGTAATTTCGACTCAGCACTCTGCTGAAGTTACTCAAGATCAAGTTCGTTCTTTCGTAATCGAAGAGCTCATTCAGCAAGTTCTTCCTCGAAATCTCATCGATGCGAACACCAAAATGCATGTGAATCCCACTGGCCGTTTTGTGGTCGGTGGACCTCAAGGTGATTGCGGGCTAACAGGTCGAAAAATCATCGTCGATACTTATGGCGGACATGGCGCCCACGGCGGCGGAGCTTTTTCAGGAAAAGATCCATCTAAAGTTGATCGTTCAGCGGCCTACGCAACTCGTCACATCGCAAAAAATATTGTAGCTGCCGGTTTGGCCGAAAAAGCATTAGTTCAAGTTGCCTATGCTATTGGCGTTGCTGACCCAGTTAGCATTATGGTCAATGACTATGGAACAAGCTCAGTCGGCCCAGAAGTTTTAGAAAAAGCGATTCGACAAATTTGGAATTTGAAGCCCAAAGCTATTGTCGAACAGTTTGACCTTCTAAAGCCTCGTTACCGAGCAACTGCTGCATATGGCCATTTTGGTCGGACCGGTCCCGAATTCAGCTGGGAAAAACTCGATAAGGTCGACGAACTCAAAGACGTCGTAAAAACCTTAAAATAAAATTTTGGTTAAAGGTCTCGCGTGGTTCTGCCACGCGAAGACTCTGTG
>CAZDFM010000266.1:0-4745 GCA_964504465.1 uncultured Pseudobdellovibrionaceae bacterium
CCTGGGAAGCTCCTAAAGTACGTGGGAACCTTTACCAAGGAAACACTTACTCAAATGGCCAGCCACTGAATTTCTAACACGCACTTACTTTAAAAGTTACGGCGCCCCCAGGGCGCCGTTTTTTATTGATACGTCTTATTCTGAAATCATCCACTTCTAAACACATCGTATTTGTTCTCAGCTTCACTAAGAGGTTTTATTTATTCCTCAAATTCATCAGTTCAACTGGCCCCCCAATCAACCGATAATTAAGACAGAAGCAAAAACTTCTAAAATTTAAAGGGGTTATTTATGAAAAACTTCGGACGTATGCTCAATCTGATACAAAAGGCTTTGGTTATCTTTCTATTAGGCCTCACTGTTGTTTGTTTTCAAAACTGCGGTCAGATTGAAGGAGCTAAGAGCTTAGGCTCTGCGTCCCTTTCAGCACCGTCAGCCGAAGATGATGCTTCTGACTCGTCTGCCAACCCACCGGTAACCCAATTGCCGCCTGATACACAGGACCCTGTAATTCAGGATCCCGTAGTTCAAGATCCTGTCGTAAAGGATCCAGTCGTGCCGACCCCTCCACCTGCAAATCCTCCCGCTAACAGCGTGGCTCATGGGAGTGATCTAACACCCGCAATGGTAGGTCCTGCAGCGATTGGAATTACTTCGTTTACTAAAATTGCTGGGGGAGGTTTATATGACAACAATGGTACTTCTTTTGGTGTCAACGTCCCCGATACAGCGGTTTACGACGGCGTTATCGTTCAAGGTCCACACTTACTGATTCAAGGTAAAGAGATGAGCCTTCTCGATATTTACAGCTCAAAAAAGATCGTGATTCGAGGAAGCAAAATTAGAGGCACCAGTTACTGGAATATCAACATTCGTCAAACGGCTACTGGCGGCATCTACATTATGCATAACGATCTTGGTGGTCTAAGTGAGACTAATTTTGGTAGCAAAGCCATGAGTGTCGGAGCCGCCAACGTTCACATTTACCGAAACTATGTATCCTACTCTATCGACGGCATTAACTTAATGGTCGACAACGTCACCATGATCGAAAACTATATGCATAATTTTTCGGGCGATGCTACGGCTCACTACGATGGAATCACCAACTATGGTGGCGAAGACAATATCACCATCTTAAGAAACAAAATTTTACTGAATAAAAGCGACACTGGCGCCTTAAACATTGGTGCGGGCGACGGAAGCATTTCTGATTGGATCGTAGACAGTAACTATATTGCGGGTGGTGGTTACACTTGCTACTGCGGTGGTGAATCCAATGGAAATACGACAACCAACTTCAAGTTTACTAACAACATCTTCGGCTATGATTTCTTTGCAAAAGTTGGACATTGGGGACCTGTGACTTGGGAAGCTCCTAAAGTACGCGGAAACGTTTACCAAGGAAACAAGTACTCAAACGGCCAAGCCTTAAATTTCTAATGGCTCGAATTGCTGTCTCAAATTGAGAAGTTCTTAAGGTAATCTTTATGATTTCGCCTGAATATCCGACAATATAATAAGTGCGAAAACTTAAAACAGATAGCAAAGTAATGTGGTTATTTCGAGCTCCCCATGGAGTATCGGGATTTCTACTTTTAACTCTTATTTTAGTATGCTTTCAGAACTGTGGTCAGCCCTTTCATTCCGAAGATCAGTCGAGCGTGGACACCGGACTAACATCACCCGAGGAACTGCGCTTTAAAGCTGCCAGTACGGTTATCCAAGCAAAATGTGCCTCCTGTCATAGCGAAGGTGGGAGTGCCTCTTTCGCTCCATTTACTTTTAATTCCGAAGGACAATTTATTTCGGCCGGACTCATTTCTCCCGGCGATCCTTCAAAATCTAAGCTGATCTATAGACTTAAAAACTATCCCGACACGAGCATCACTAACCGGAATATGCCAACCACGGGAAGCCTTTCTGCAGACGAATACAGCGCAATATATCTTTGGGTTTCAAAGATTCTTCCCACCGACTCCGCGCCCTTCACATGCAATACCAATGACTCTTTAGATAATCGAGCCGTTGCAAAAAACATAAAGCGTCTTTCGCAGCGACAGTATTTAAATTCCATACGGGACTTATTGGGGCGCGCCTTCGCAGCGAACACCTCCTCGTCCTTGTTAAATCAAGCGTCCTCAACTGTGAGTTTGCCTACGGACGACGACTCAAGTTTTTCCCGCTTTGACGGTAGCGTTGTTATGCAGCATATGCGCGGATATTTTGAAATCGCGGATGCTCTTGCAAATAGCGTTACCAACTCTACTCACTATTCTACATTGGTGAATTCGTTTATAAACCTCGATCGCGGCAGCTGTGTATCAGTGAACCCCACTTCACTCACCACCGCATGTGCCACTCAGTTCATAAATAATTTCGGGACCAGGGCTTTAAGACGACCTTTGACTTCAGAAGAGCGGGGCGTCTTTACGACTGTTTATACAAATGCGGGCGGAAATGCGGCAGGGATCAACGCCATCGTATTTAGATTTTTAATGGCACCGCAGTTTTTATACAAAATTGAAAACGGGGGAAGTGTTGTGACCGGTTCACTTCTTAAGATTAGCTCTTATGAAGTGGCCTCACGGTTAAGTTATATGTTTTGGAACTCAATGCCTGATGAAGAATTACTTAACCGTGCCCGCTCAGAAGACCTTTCTGAAGATTCACATTTTTTGTCGGCGCTCAATTATGTTGCCGATCATGACAAATCACAAGACAGTATGAGTGAATTCACCAGTGAGTGGCTGCACCTAAAAAACATTCCGCAATTTGCTACAAACAACGCTTCGCTAAATTATCTTGCTAACGGCATCACTCTCGACAGTTCACTTCGTACCGCAATGATTAGCGAAGTTCAGGAACTGTCTCAATACGTTTACCGAAATAATATGACTTTTGAAGATCTCTTTACTACCAATGTTTCTTTTGCGCGCGACAGCCGCCTTCTAAGTATTTACGGATTGTCGAATGCGGCTGCCACTTATGTAACTCCGCAAAATGCTGTTCGGTTTCCGGAGAGCGAACGTGGCGGTATCCTCACCCGCGCAGCACTCTTAGTGGGCGGGTCTGAACTCGCCAATCCGATTAAGCGCGGCATCCGCATTCGCAAAGATATTTTATGTTTGCCACTTGCTAACCCTCCCGCCGAACTAGAGGAAGCGCTTGAGCCGCCTGAACCCAACATCAATCTGACAACACGTCAGCGCTATGACCATGCAACCAGCCCCACGGCTTGTATGAACTGCCACCAATATATAAACTCTTTGGGTCACGGCCTTGGCTCTTACAACTCATTCGGTAAATATGAGACGCAAGAGCCCACTTTCGATCAAAACGGAAACTTTTCAGGCCGCTACTTGCCGATCTCGACTCAAGTTGATTTGTCGACGAGTTTGGCTCCCGGAATCTCTGCAAGCAATCCACATCAACTCTCTCGCCTTGTCGCTGAGCAAGAGACCACTATGCGATGTTTCTCTGAGAAGGCTTTGCGTTTTGCTGAAGGCCGCACAGAGAACAAGAACAAAGAAGGCTGCCGGCTCAATGGCTTATATAGCAAACTCAACCAGGCTCAATCGCTCAAAGAATTTTTTAAATCTTTGGCCCAAGATTCCGAGTTCCGTCACCGTCTGCTACAAGACGCGCAGTAATATCTTTAGCCCACCTTTAGGTTCTACGGGCTCGAGATCGAAGTGATGCAGAAAAAGTCCGGCGAGCCCGGGATGGGTTTCGCTGTGAAGTTCGAATCTTGATTGCGCGAACGTGAATCAATCAACAATGCAAGAAGCGCCGAGTATTCGCGCTCTGAGACATCCTGGCAAATCGAATAGTTATCTTTTCTGGTGATACCGAGATCAAGAGTGACTTCAATTGTCGCCGTTGTCATGTTGGCAAAACCTCCGGATGTCACGCTAATTCCTCGCACCTTTCCTTTAAAGGAGAAGTGTCCAGTCCCAGCTCCGGCAATTGAACTTAAAGTCATGATCATCATCGAAAGGCAAAATGCGACTTTTCTCATATACTCCCCTTTTTAAATGGTTCGCACGGCTCACGTTGGGATACGGAACTTCACACCGGCCGTCAACTGGGGGGAGGATATATTCTCAATTGTTCGCGTCACCGATAGCTCTTGAGCAACGGCGAATTTAAATTATGGGATATAAACCATCTCTTTAATCTCTGCCTCAGTCGACGCACCTGTCACATTCGTCACAGATAAGCCCATGTTGACCGAGCCTGCTGACGCGGCATCGGGATTAAAGACCGCGCCTGAGCGATAGATCTTCGACATATCGCGACCCCAAGGTCTCACACCGTATAAGTAGCCATTTAAATACCACATGCGAGAAAATTGCATGTTAATCGACGCAACTCTGACGGTTGAGCCCGTACAACTGTTTTGCGCCGAGCAGGCTAAATCGACACGGTAAACTGAAGTTTCGTCCGTCACAAAGACTTTGTTGTTCGCAACGAAGATCGCGTCGAAAGTTACGTTTAAGGTTACGAGGCCGCTGTATCCCGTTGATCCTTGAACAACCGCCATACGTGTATTCGTAACTCCTGTTAAAACTGCAAATTGGTTTGTCGCAACTGATCTTCGATTTGAGGTGTTCGACGCCCGCGATGTGCTCGCACTCGCAATTGAAGTGGGATTCGAGTTAATATTTCCGGCAAAGAAGTTATTTTCGTCACCACCGACCACAAAGTAGTTTCCAACCGCAGCGCTGTTTCTGAACTTGCAT
>CAZDFM010000267.1:0-4727 GCA_964504465.1 uncultured Pseudobdellovibrionaceae bacterium
TCCTTCAAAACGCGTGATCTTGTTTTTTTCGAACAAATATTTAATGCCGCCAGTGAGATCAGAAACGATTTTGCTTTTTCGCTCCATCATTTTTTTAAGATCAAGCTTTACGTTATCAACTTGCACACCGTGATCAGCGAGCTCGTGAAGAGCCGCCGCGTAGTGTTCCGAAGAATCCAGCAAGGCCTTTGAAGGAATGCAGCCCACGTTTAAGCAAGTGCCGCCTAACACCTTATCTTTCTCTATGACTGCAGTTTTAAGGCCCAATTGGGCGCAACGAATTGCGCCAATGTACCCGCCGGGGCCCGCACCAATAAACACCACATCAAAACTTGAATCGCTCATTTTTAGTAATCCTTTAGACTTCAATCAGTAAACGGGCTGGATCTTCGATGCCTTCTTTTACTTTTACTAAGAAGCTCACGGACTCAGAACCATCAATAATTCGGTGATCGTAACTTAAAGCTACATACATCATCGGGCGAATGACGACTTGACCGTTTTTGGCAATCGGTCGCTCTTCGATTTTGTGCATACCTAAAATCCCACTCTGAGGTGGATTTAAAATAGGAGTCGACATCAGTGAACCATAAACTCCACCATTTGAAATGGTGAAGGTGCCGCCGCTTAAATCATCGACCGAAATTTTTCCTTCTCGCGCTTTTTGAGCATAGTGACGAATCGTCAGTTCAATTCCGGCGAGCGACAAAAGTTCGGCTTGTTTAATAACCGGAACGATCAAGCCCTTTTCGGTCCCGACAGCGATACCGACATTGGCATAGTCATGAAAAACCATCTCGTCGCCATCGATAAAGGCATTCACTTTTGGATAGGCCTTTAAAGCCGCAGTTACAGCTTTAACAAAAAAGCCCATAAAACCTAAAGAGATGCCGTGCTTTTTATTAAAGTCTTCTTTGTAGCGCGCACGTAAGTCCATCACGGCAGACATGTCGATTTCGTTAAAGGTCGTCAAAATCGCGGCATTGTGTTGCGCTTCTACTAAGCGCTGAGCGATTTTTTTACGAATAGTCGTCATCTTTTCACGACGCACTTCCATAGTACCGGCAACGGCTGGTTTGGGAAGTGGCGTAAGTGCTTGAGGCGCAGCTTTTGGTGCACTTGATTTATCTGAAGAAGGTGCCGCTTGTGACGAAGCACCTTGGTTACCAATCGCGTTCATTGCATCAGATTTAGTTAACCTACCATCTTTGCCAGTTCCAGAAATTTTAGACGCATCAAGATTGTTTTGCTCTACCACGCGGCGAGTGGCGGGTGAGAGATCCGTGCTGCTTGCGGCACTTGTAGATTTTTGGGCTTGAGGTGCGGCGTCTGCAGCTTTTGCGGGGGCAGATTTTTCAGGTTTTGCCTCAGTCGCGCCGGCTGCATCAGTGTCGATACCGCCTACCACTGCGCCGATCTTCACGACGTCGCCTTCTTTTGCCTTAATGCTGAGTTTACCAGCCTGTTCAGCCACAACTTCAACACTTGCTTTATCTGTTTCAAGCATCAACAAAACTTCGTCACGTTGAACGATGGCACCGTCTTTTTTAGTCCATTCGGCAATAGTCGCCTCTGTAATGGATTCTCCAACTGCAGGAACTTTGATGTCGACTTTCACGCTGGTCTCACTTTCTTCTAATTACGTATTCTTTAGTCTTGTAAACACTGTTTTAAAATTTCTTCTTGTTCGCGCGCATGCACTTTTCCAGAACCGGTAGCTGGGCTCGCTCTTTCAGCGCGACCTACGTATTCCACTTCAAGCTTTTTAAGGCCTAAGTCTTCTCGCAGATCTTCGAGTCTTGAACGAATAAAATGCCAAGCTCCCATGTTTTTGGGTTCTTCTTGGGCCCAAGTCACACGGTTGAGTTTAGGAAAACCATTGAGGTAAGCATTGAGCTGACTTTTTGGGAACGGGTAAAGCTGTTCGATTCTGACGATGGCGGTGTCTTGTAATCGCTTCGAATATTTTTCTTCGCGAGCTTTCTCAAGTTCGTAATAAAGTTTTCCCGAACAAAGAATCAGGTGCTCAATCTTTTTAGGATCTTTAATCGCAGAATCACCAATCACTTCATGAAAATGACCCTCAGTAAATTCTGAAAGCTTTGAAAAAACTTTTGGATGTCGAAGCAAAGATTTTGGCGACATCACAACCAGAGGTTTTCTGAAGTCGCGCATAATTTGGCGTCGAAGGGCATGAAAGAAATTAGCCGGTGTCGTGATATTGCAAACCTGCATATTCCCTTGGGCGCAGAGCTGTAAAAATCTTTCTAAGCGGGCAGAAGAGTGCTCAGGACCTTGACCTTCGTAGCCGTGTGGTAAGAGAAGCACTAAACCTGAAGCTCGAACCCACTTTTCTTCACCACTTGATAAAAACTGATCAATCACAATCTGCGCGCCGTTAGCGAAGTCACCAAACTGAGCTTCCCAAAGCGTTAAATATGTTGGATCCGAGCAGGAATTTCCATATTCAAAACCAAGAACCGCCATTTCTGACAAGGACGAATTGTAAACGCAGAATTCGCCTTTTTCTGGATTGAGATTCGCAAGAGGGCAGTACTCTTCTCCAGTTTTTTCATCGAAATAAACAGATTGACGATGTGTGAAAGTTCCCCGTTTGCAATCTTGTCCCGAAAGTCTCACGGGATGATTTTCTAAACAAAGTGTTCCGTAGGCCAAGAGTTCGCCCATAGCCCAATCCACTGCTTTGTCTTCAACCATCTTCTTACGAGTTTGGATAAGTTTTGAAAGTTTAGGGTGAACATTAAAATCACCGGGCTCTTCAGTTAGAATTTTTGCCGCTGCCTTGAGATTCTTCTCGGAGGTAGCAGTCGGCCAAACCTTTTCAAAGTCCGCAAGTGTTCCGCGGCGAAGACCTTTCCAGACCCCTGAATACGCGTTAGTGCTTTCTAAAGTCGGCTTAGCGCGAACATCATCTAGGATCTTTTGCAGATTATCGATCTTCTGCTGGTAAAACTGAGTCGCTTCATCTTTTGAGAGAACACCTTGGCTAATTAAAAGATCTTGGTAAAGCTCCAATGGAGTTTTGTGTTTCTTAATTGCCGCATACATCACAGGTTGAGTGAACGCAGGCTCATCGCCCTCGTTGTGACCGTACTTTCGGTAACAGATCATATCGATGACAACATCTTCGCCAAACTCTTGGCGAAACCGTGCGGCCATATCCATCGCACGCACGCAAGCTTCTACATCATCACCGTTTACCAAAATTACGGGAGCTTTGATGGATTTTGAAACATCAGAAGCATAAAGCGTCGATCTGGCGTCTTCAGGTCCGGTCGTAAAACCAACTTGGTTATTTACGATCACATGAATGCTTCCGCCAGTTTTATAACCGGGGAGTTGAGAGAGTTGAAGTGTCTCAGTCACAACGCCTTGGCCTGCAAACGCGGCATCACCATGAATCATAACGCCCACGACTTTTTTGCGCTCAATCGTGTCATTGCGGCGTCTTTGTTTAGCGCGAGCCATTCCGCAAACAACAGGATTCACAACTTCTAAGTGCGAAGGGTTAAAAGCTAAAGAAACGTGACAGTTGCCGTGCGGAGTTTGTTTATCTGATGAAAATCCTAAGTGGTATTTTACGTCGCCGTCATATTCAAAATTATCTAAAGCTGTTCCGTCGAACTCAGAAAAAATAACATCGAGTCCTTTGCCCATAAAATTCGCGAGTACGTTGACACGACCTCGGTGAGCCATTCCGATTACAATCTCTTCGATTTTAATTGCGGTGCCTCGCTGAACCAGAGATTCGAGCATTGGAATCATCGAGTCTCCACCTTCGATAGAGAAACGTTTTGTTCCGACATAACGAGTGTGAATAAATTTTTCGAGCGATTCAGTGCGAGCCAATTGATGGAAAATCTGTTTTCGCTCTTCGGGTGTTAATTTAAATTGCGAATTTTCAAACTCACGTCGAAACCAATCGCGAACTTCTTCGCGGCACTCAGCCAATTGCGCGCTGATAGTTCCGCAGTAGCTTTCTTCTAGAAATGCAATGATCTCACGAAGTGGAGCATTTTCTCGGCCGATTAAAGCTCCTGTGAGAAAAGGTTTATCCAAGTCATCGTTGGTGAGTCCGTACTTTGCGAGATCAAATGTGTGGGTGTCGACTTTCAATAATCCAAGTGGATCGAGTTTTGCTTTAAGGTGACCATAGTCACGATAAGTTTTCATGAGGTTGTAGGCGCCGACCTCTTTAGCTGAGAAACCTTCGCCAGCTCCGCTGCCGCTTAAGTTTTGAGCGAACTCAACACCTTCAAAAAACTTTTGCCATTGAGGTTCGACGGATTCCGGATCAGATCTAAAATTTTGATAGAGTTGGTCGATGTATTCTAGGTTGGGACGGTTGAGATAGCTGTGTTTTTCCAAGTTTAATAACCCCGGTTGCAATATGGCAATCGATCCTTGTTGCGATCCTAATTTTGCCGATCATAGTTTCTTGTTATTTATAGCAATTTTTCAGGGTAACGGGCACTCTCAATTTTTCAAAATCAGAAGTATTTTTTAATTCCCTGGACCCACATGTGAACGCGTCGCGACGCCTTTTTCGATGGGACGCTAAAACACCACGCGATACTCGAATAGAGTTGACCCAAGCAGCGACTACTTTCAATCTATCAAACATGCTTTCAGTCGACGTTTACCAACAGCATTTGAATAAAGTTTCTCGAAGCTTTGCGTTTTGTATCGCGCGACTCGATCTTCCC
>CAZDFM010000268.1:0-4715 GCA_964504465.1 uncultured Pseudobdellovibrionaceae bacterium
TTGAAGAATCAGCACTCGAAGAAATGAAACAAGCTGGAGTACGGCTTGAGCGTTATCATCCGTTGCGTTGGTACAGCTTAGCGAGAATCAACAATCGCACTCACCGTAAGATTTTAGTGGTAGACGGCAGAATCGGATTTACCGGCGGCGTCGGGATTGCCGATCAATGGCAGGGAAAAGCACAGGATAAAAACCATTGGCGTGATTCACATTTTAAAGTCGAAGGGCCTGTGGTGGCGCAGCTTCAGGCGGCGTTTCTCGATAACTGGAACGCGAGCCATCCGGCAGTTTTGCACGGCAATGATTATTTTCCGCCACTTGAACCTTGTGGAGATTCTTTAGCCCAAGTCTTTAAAAGTTCTCCCGAAGAAGGCAGTGGGAGCGTGAGACTCATGTATTTGTTTTCGATAGCTCACGCGAAGACTTCAATTCGAATTTCTAATGCGTATTTTGTACCAGACTCCCATATGCGAAAGTGTTTAATTGATGCAGCTCAAAGAGGGGTTCAGGTTGAAGTCATTGTTCCTGGCCATCATATAGACACAAAAATCACGAGACGCGCCTCAAGAGGCCTATGGGGAGAGTTGCTCGCGGCGGGTGTAAAAATCTACGAATATCAGCCGACGATGTTTCACTGCAAATATATGATTGTCGACAAAATCTGGGTTTCAGTGGGCTCAACAAATTTAGACAACCGCTCGTTTCGGCTCAACGACGAAAGCAACCTCAATGTGATCGACAAAGTCTGGGCCGAAGAAATTGATCAAACCTTTGAGCAAGATCGTGCTCGTGCAGAAGAGATGAGCTTTGAGGCTTGGGTTAAGCGACCCGTTTTTGAGAAGTGCCTTGAGCACATGGCCTTTTTATTTAAGAGCCAGGTTTAGACGTATTTCCATTCTGTAGCTCAATGAGACGGCGCTGGACCCTGATCTTTTGGGGTTCAATTTTAGGTTCAAATCGGTTATACTGATTCGGTCGAGCGATCTCGACGTCTATGCGCAAATAAAAACCGTCGTAATTCCTTATTCTAAAACATTCTTTTGCTCCTTCGGAGCATGGACGGGTTTATTTCTATGCAAAATCAATATTTTGTCACTGCGCACGCGGTGAGTTTCTCTTTTTCTAATGGTGAGAATTTATTCTCGAAGCTTTCGTTTAGTTTAAGTCAGGGTCGTTATTCACTGGTGGGTCCAAACGGTGTGGGTAAGTCGACGCTCGCACGCTTACTTGCGGGCTTACTGCGCCCAGTTGAGGGTGAAGTGAAAACCTCGCACAGGGTTTCTTATTTAGCGCAATTCGAAGTGAGACCCAAGTTGAGTGTGGCAGAGTATCTTTCGGAAATATGGGAAAGTCCCTTTTTTGACGCCGAACTTTACCAGCGCTTGCTTGGCACGATCGAGCTTGAAAAGCCTATTCACGTCTTAAGTGGCGGCGAGTGGGCGAGGCTTCGAATTTTTTCTGAGGTTTCAAAATGCGAAGGACTTCTAGTTTTAGATGAGCCAACGAATAATCTCGATCAGGAATCGCGAGAACTTATTTATGACTGGGTGAAAAGCTACAACAGGCCTCTACTTATTATCAGTCACGATCGGACCCTTTTGGAGCTTGTCGATACGACCCTAGAACTTTCAAATCAGGGTCTTACACAATTCGGTGGTAACTACAGTTTTTACAGTAAAGAAAGGCAGGCAGAAAGAGAGCGGCAAAGTTTTGAGCTTGAAAGGCTTCGACGCGAAAAAAAGAAAACTGAACGTGAGGCCGATAAAAGTTTACGAAAACAAGAGAAGCGTGTTCGTAAGGGCGACGCCGAAGGTAAACGCGGTGGAATGCCCCGAATTCTTGCAGGTAACCTAAAAAATCAGGCTGAAGAAACGCAAGCCAAACTCAGTCGGAACGACAAAAAAAGAGTCGAGGAGTCCAATCAAAAATTTGCTGAGCTCTACGCTAAAACTAAATTAGAATCAGAGCTACGGCTTGAGTTACCCGAAACATCTTTGCCCGAAGGAAAAGTTGTTTTTGAAATTCACAACTTTAACTTTCGCTACCACGAGCAAAGTGAATTCCTATGGAAAGAACCGCTTGAACTTACAATGAAAGGTCCAAGGCGTTGGGCGCTTGAAGGGGCTAACGGAAGCGGAAAATCAACTTTACTTGAACTCTTACGAAATAAAAAACCTCTAGGAACTTCACTAGGTGAAATCGAAATTAAAGATTTACCTTTTGCTTATCTTGATCAAGACCTTAAGATTTTAGATCCCCACAAGTCCGGACTTGAAAACATTCAGGACACTTCTTTGCTTGATCCGATTGAGCTAAGAAACCGCATGGCGCAATTTCAAGTCACCAAAGAAAAGGTGCACTTACCGGCATCTTTATTGAGTGGGGGAGAGCGTTTTAAGGTCGCGTTGGCTAAGATTTTAATTGCGACTCCTGCTCCACAGTTTTTGGTGCTCGATGAACCTACGAACAATCTTGATATCGCAAGCATTGAGGTTTTAGAGGCTGCACTAAGAGGGTTTAAAGGGGCATTGCTCGTGGTTTCTCATGACAAGAAATTTTTAGAAAACATAGAAGCCGAAGTAGTTCTTCGGCTCGGATGATTTTATTAGTGGATTTCAGCTTCGACGGCGACTCTAACAGTGCCGATATCGGCTTCGGTGTAGGCGTTAAAGGGGTCGTCCTTGAGGTCTTCGTGCGCCATTTTTTTAACCCAGATGATGTGGCCGTCGTCTAACTTCCATTTGGCATAATCTTCGCGGCTGACCTCAGGTTCACCCAACGAAAAGGTTCGGCGTATCGAGGCGATCGCTTCTTTTAAAGCAGACGGGCTTGGTCGGTACTCAAAAGAAATATGCTGAGCAAAAGAGTTGTAGTCACCGTCATTAAAAAACTGCGCATGAAAATAACGGGTACCTGGCAGTGGACTTTGTGTTCTGACAATCGCCATTTCGCCGGTCGCTTCGTTTGAATCATGAGTGACCAAGGGGGCTTGGCCGTCCTTGTCTAACTGCTGAACTAAATCTTTAAGCCGAACTGCGGGTTTTGAATACTCGGCTAAGAGTTCACTTAATCTTGATAGTGAGGCTTGTTCAGATTCAGTGGTTGCCAGTGTACGAACGGGTACGGCAGGTGATTGCGGCGTATTTTCTTTTACACTATCAAGGGCCGCTTCGACTTTAGCTTGTAGCCCTTGGTTTTGGGTTTTCTGAGGCTCGTTGGTGTTGATTTCGGTTTTTAAATAAAGACCGAAGAGAAGTGCACCAAAGAGCGCAAAAAGAACTAAGCGAGTTTGATTCATTTTTTGATCCTCTGTATTTTTAATAAGATTGTCCGAACTTAGCTTTTTCCCAGTCGGTGAGGTAACTTGTCGGATCTAACAGATCACGGCGGCGGCGAAATTGGTTTCCGCTAGTTGTGAGTGCTCCGCTTGCGGTGCCCGAATACATTTCGAAGTGAAGCATTGGAGTGCAGCAACCAGAATTTACTTTTCCGATGTAGCCGATGGTTTGGCCAGACGAAATATTTTTGCCAGCGCTTACGCCAGGTGCCGCTTTGCCCGTAATTTCACCGTAGCGAACCACTTTGCCGCCTTGGTGACGGATTTCTAAAGCGTAGGTTCCTTCGTAGAAATAGTAGCGGTCACGTAAAACAGTTCCTGAATTTACAGCAACAGCGGCCTCATCACGTACTCGGTAGAGATCGCAAGCTGCGTGAAGGCGGCCTCCACTTCTAGAAGCTCTAAAGCGGCGCATACCTGCTTTATAAGAATCTGATGGACGGCGGATTGTGGGAAAAGTCCAACCCGAGGCAGAAGGGAGGGGAGCCGTGACGACAGCTGCACCTGGACACTGCGACCGAAGTTTTAAAAACTCTTCGGCCATCCAGCCCAATTTATTGCTATGAGAGGGAAACTGTACATTAACGAAGTGATAAGTCTTTCCGTCGATGACTTTTGCAACTCGGTCGACACCAAAAGATTGAACCGGCAAAACTTTCTCAAATGCATTCGCTTTAAACAAAATTCTCGTGAGGCTTTGATCTCGAACGTTTAAAGTTCCACCTTCTGTGCAAACGACGTGTTCATGACTTCCTTCGACAGCTGCGACACCTTCAATGAGGCTCGCAGTTGAAAGTGGTGACAGAAGAGTGCGTTTAGAATTTTGCTCAAGTAAGATTTCGCCATCTTCAGGACTATAGCGGTGAGCATTTTTAAATAAAGCAGAGTCTACCGAGTCAACAGCGATTTGCGCGACGGGAGCTTCGTGGTCCGCATCGAAGACATCGTACTGTAGGTAATCATGAGTGCCAGCTTCATCTACGCAACGTAAAAAGTGGGGGAGGTCTGCACTGCCACCTTGTTGCAGTAGCTTTCCTTGGAGATTCAGCTCATGTGTTTCGCTTGCAAGCTCTTCACTGATTTCAATGACGTCGTCAGAGTAGCTTGATCCTTGCGCCAGAGTCACACTTTGGCAGGTGGCGGCTTTTAGGCCGTCTTTTTCGCTATAAATGTAGCTGGGAAGAGAGGTTTCAGAAAAAGCAGGGGAACCCATGCTTACGAGGCTAACAAGCACAAGAAGTCTTGTGGTGTTCATCATCACTCCTGATGTTTACTCCTCAACATCCTGTCGAGGGTTTTCCTAATAAATTTTGGACGTGTTAGATTATGAACTCTTTGGCAAGAGTAAATCGAGTCTAGAAAGACTTAATAGACGCTA
>CAZDFM010000269.1:0-3463 GCA_964504465.1 uncultured Pseudobdellovibrionaceae bacterium
ATCAATTCTTAAGCATTCATGTAAATTCCTCTCCGGATCACAAGGCTCATGGCGCTGAATTTTACTTTCAAAACCAGTTACCTCCCGATGAAGAATCTATATTTTTAGCTGCCCGAGAAAACGAAATGGACGCCGACGATGACGGTCGCCCGCTTCTTCCCCACCACAGCGAATACATACCTAGTAGCGGTCTCAAGCCCGAAGTTAAAACCATCCTACTCGATCTCATTCGTAACCATAAGATTATGGATTCCTCGCTTCTTACCAAGACATTAAAAGAAAACTGGAAGGGCGAGCAGCGTTCGACTAAAAATTCGATTCGCCAGGCTCCATTTTTTGTAGTGTCTCAGGTGAGTGTTCCATCAGTCTTAGTAGAGGTTGGCTTTTTGACTCATGAGCAAGAAGCCTCAAAGTTAACCGACACTCACTATCAAAAATTAGTCGCAAAAAGCATTTATGATGGCCTCGTCGCCTAGAAAGAAAAATCTGAAAAACCATAGACATTCGGCCTAAAACGCCACTAAATGTCTTCATGAGAAATGATCAAAGAGCTTTTAATAAAATCCGTCCCGTTAGTATGAAACCCGAAATCATTCGCCACGCCGAAGGCAGCGTTGATATTTCAATGGGCCACACCCGTCTGAACTGCACTGCTTCGGACGAAGAAGGTATCCCCAAATGGCTTAGTGGTTCAGGTAAAGGTTGGGTCAGTGCCGAATACGGAATGCTCCCCCGCTCAACTCACACTCGCATTCGCCGCGACAAAGCGGCAACCGGTGGACGCACTCAAGAAATTTCTCGCTTAATCGGACGAAGCCTTCGCGCCGGAATTGATTTAACAAAACTCGGAGAACGCCAAATCAACATCGACTGCGACGTCATCCAAGCCGATGGCGGAACTCGCACCGCTGCGATCACTGGCGGTTTTGTAGCGCTGGCTTTATGTTTAAAGTTTTTAAAAGACCAAGGCCAATTGAGTGTAAACCCGCTCACACATTATGTGGCGGCCATCAGCGCGGGACTTAACCGCGACGAAGTTCTTTTAGATCTCAACTACGACGAAGATTTTGCTTGCGGCGCCGACGTCAATTTTGTTTTAAATGATTCCTTAGAGTGGATCGAAATCCAAGGCACCGCCGAAGGCCAAACAATTTCCACTCCAAAACTTTTAGAACTAATGGAAGTCGCCCAAATCGGCTGCAAAGAACTATTTTTAGAGCAAGAAAAAATCATCGGCACCTTTCTCCCTCTAAAAAAACTGTAAGGCAACCCACCCGGCAAAGGCGAAAGCCCAAGCACTCCGGGATTTAAAGGCGAAAGCCTAAGCACTCCGGGATTTAAAGGCGAAAGCCTAAGCACTCCGGGATTTAAAGGCGAAAGCCTAAGGCTCTCCGGAGTTTCAAAGGCTTTAGCGCGAACGACAAGTAAGATAGGATGACTATGGAAGTTTGGATCGCGACAACTAACCAAGGTAAACTCAACGAGTTCCGAAATATACTTTCCACGACGGGCGCGCAAATTCACGCAGTTTCCGAAATTAAAGGTTACTCTTCTCCCCCTGAAAACGGCGCCACTTTTATCGAGAATGCGCGCATAAAAGCTCGAAGTTTAAAAGCTATGCGCCCTAAAGTTTGGGTTATCGCTGACGACAGCGGACTTGAAGTCGAAGGACTCAACAATCTCCCCGGAATCCACTCTGCCCGTTACGCCGGCCCCAAAGCCTCCGACGGCGAAAACGTCGCCAAACTTTTAAAGATGCTTCAAATCCGCAGCGCCGGAAACCGCAAAGCCCGTTTTGTTTGCGCCATGGTCGCCTTCGACCCCGAAGGACAAGAACATGTTTTTGAAGGCACCGTCGAAGGCACCATCTCCGAAAAAGTCCGCGGCACCGGCGGCTTCGGCTATGATCCTGTCTTCATCCCCAACGGCGAAACCAAAACCTTCTCCGAACTAGGCCAAGCCATAAAAAACAAACTCTCCCACCGCGCAAACGCCATCCGAAAATTCATGGAAATCCTAAAATAACCCCAAAAATTTCCAAACGCACATCACACCACCGCGCTCACCTTCGACGTCGAAAGTAGACGCATTGAAACTTTACGAAATTTAACTCCAACTTTATTTACAGAAGAATTTATTTTTGTTGACGTACTTTTCAGCTTCATTAGCTCGTTCAGACACGTTGCAAACTTATTTTTCGTTTTCGTTGTTTCTTTTTTCTTTAGCGTGCCACTAACAGGCGATAATCCGCTTAAAATAGAAGCCTATTTTTGATTGGACCCTCTCCGAAAAACTGCAGTAAAAAACTATGATATCTTCCTCCTACATTTGGAGGTCATATGAATTTAAATCAACTCAAAGACGAACAGATTTTGCTGCAGATTAAAAATCTTGTGCAAAACGAAAGGGAATTGCTCGCTTCAATTTTGCATCACTTGCGTGAGGTTGAACGACGTCGCTTGTTTAGTGAACTGAAATATTCGAGTCTTTTTGAGTATGCGATTAAAGAACTTAAATACAGCGAGGCCCAAGCGCAGCGGCGGATTCAAGCTATGCGACTTTTAAAAGAGCTTCCACAAGTTGAAGAAAAAATTCAGGCGGGCACTCTTAACTTAAGTAATCTCTGTCAGGCGCAGAGTTATTTTCGTGCGGCTGAGAAAAAATCTAAAACCGAAAAATCTTCTCCCCTAACCTCGCAAGAAAAAATCGAAGTCCTTGAACAGCTCGAAAACAAATCGGCTCGTGACGGAGAAAAACTTTTGCTCTCTCTTCAACCTGAGATGGCACAACCCAAAGAAAAGCAGCGCATTTTATCAGAGAGTCTTTCTGAAATGCGTTTTACAATGGACGAAGAACTTAAAAACAATTTGGAGAACGTTCGAAGCCTACTCGGGCTCAAGGGCTTAGGAATGAGTTTCGCCGAACTCGCAAATCAAATGGCCCTCATGAGTATCGAACTTCTTTCGAAAAAAGCCTTTGGCAAAAAACGAGTTGAAGCCGCTCAGGCTCAAGGGGTTCCTTCGACGTCGAAAGTGATATCCGCTGAGAAAAATTATGTTTCAAAAGCGCTAAAATTTAAAGTTTGGAGCCTTGATGGTGCAAAGTGCACCCTCTGCCTGAGTAAAACAAATCTCAACTATGATCACATTCATCCTGAAGCTTTAGGTGGATTGACCACATATGAAAACTTGCGGCTTCTTTGCTTTCACTGCAACCAGCGGCGAGCGACCAAAACCTTTGGGACTCTTTATGAAAGCGGCAAAACGGTTTAAGAACTTCCACGCGAGATTTTCCCTAATGCAATGGACTGTTGGCCACACTTCGATCGTCAGAGCGATTAATTGGCAGACCGGCTCATGAAGGCGACGAGGCGACTTGAAATTCATCAGCAAACATTAATGAAAGATGCCCCTTATAAATTAGCGAAGGGGCCGTCGTTGTGGTCGCGCATTGCGGGGGTGTA
>CAZDFM010000269.1:3473-4704 GCA_964504465.1 uncultured Pseudobdellovibrionaceae bacterium
AACCTTTGGGACTCTTTATGAAAGCGGCAAAACTGTCTAGAACCTTCCGGAATCGATTCACGAATTGATTAGCAGACTGGGATGAACGGGGCGATTCGACGCTTCTACTCGCTAACAAATTTTAAACGAAGTTTACTCTTATAAATTGGCGAAGGGGCCGTCGTTGTGGTCGCGCATTGCGGGGGTGTCGGGGTGGTTTTCGGCTAGGTCGTTTAGGCTTCTGAAGATTTCCCAGCGTTCTAGGTCGGCGTAGATGTCGATTTGGCGCTTTAGCTTTTCTGAGGGGGCCACGAGTGCGACTCGGAGGCCTGCGCCCAGGACTTGGGCTGCGATATCATTTAAGAAATGGATGGCTTTTAAAGATATAAATCGGACCTGCGAGACTTCAACCGCGACGGACTTGGCTGAATTTTGAAGTAAATTTGAAAGATCTTCTTGGAAGGCCGTTTGATTGAAAGAATCAATCCGGTCTTTGATGGATATTTTGCTCCAACCATTGAATTCCTCGATGCTCCAGCATCGGTTGGCTTCTGATCGGCTATTCTGAGGGGCGCCTCGGGCGTTTTTGTTGAAAGCATCCATACTCGCTTCCCAGTATTTTAGCAGACGTAAATCCTGTCAACCCTTCGGGCCCCACTTTAATGCGATTTTAGCGAAAACCGGTCCCCCCTCGAGATTGCGTTAATTATCGGGATATCAATGAAATCAGCCTGTTTCGAGAGTAATGAGCCTAGACACTGTCCCCCTTTTACGTTACAAACTGAGCCCTATGTCAGGATTAAGAATTTTCTCAGGAAACTCAAACCCGGGTTTCGCCGAACGTGTCGCGAAAGCTGCGGGTGTGGAGCTAGGTCACTGTAATATCAACCGTTTTGCCGACGGTGAAGTTCAGGTTGAAATCCACGAGAGTGTTCGAGGCTGTAATGTATTTGTGATTCAGAGCACAAATCCTCCGGTCAACGAAAACTACATGGAAGCTTTTTTAATCCTCGATGCCCTGAAAAGAGCATCTGCGGCCGAAATCACGCTGGTCATGCCTTATTACGGCTACTCGCGACAAGATCGCAAAGTCGCCCCGCGAGCTCCCATTTCAGCGAAATGTATGGCTGAACTCTGCAAAACGGCCGGTGCTGACCGCTTGGTTGTGGTCGATCTTCACTCTTCTCAGATCCAGGGATTTTTTGAAGGCCCCGTTGATCACTTATTTGGAATTCCCACGATGGCGCGCGCA
>CAZDFM010000270.1:0-4701 GCA_964504465.1 uncultured Pseudobdellovibrionaceae bacterium
GTCCTAAAATCAATCTTGAAATCCTTGATCAAAGATCGAGGAATCACAATTACGCATTTAGCTAAGGTAACTAAGATTCCTGTGCAGACACTTCATGGATGGCTTCAGGGAAGTGAACCGAAAAATCTCCGGCAGGTTAAGGCAGTTGCGGACTATTTAAATGTGGATTTGGACTACCTGTGTTTTGGAGTTGAGCTACCCCGCGAGCAAAATAAACTCAATGACCACTGGGATGAGATAAATGCAGGTCTCTTTGAAGTGGTATTA
Source organism: uncultured Pseudobdellovibrionaceae bacterium (assembly GCA_964504465.1). Taxonomy (GTDB): domain Bacteria; phylum Bdellovibrionota; class Bdellovibrionia; order Bdellovibrionales; family UBA1609; genus CAZDFM01. The sequence continues at coordinate 268 of CAZDFM010000270.1, forward strand.
AGAAGGATAAAAAAATGAGGTCTAATTTCAATCTGTCATTTTGGTCAATCTGTCAGCCTCTAGTATTATTGTTTTCAGTAATCACAATCGCTGGGTGCAGTTCATTCGGATATGACGGTGCAAGAAATGATTTGCATTACCAAAGAGATGCACGGCCTTATTATATTTTTAAAACTAGGGAGCTGAATTTTGATGAAGGACAATATGGAGTTTTCTGTAGTCAGGAGCATTTGTCACTTAGCAAAATAAACATCGAATCTGGTGGACCCTACAACTCTTCTCAGGAATGTAACAATTCAGATACACTTTCTGCACTTCGTGATGAACGGGAAAAAGAGGTCAGGAGCGTTTTCAAAAAGTACGGGAAATACAAAAACAATATTATTAATGGAGAAGTCAAAATAGGGATGCCGAAGGCGGTGGTAATATACGCTCTGGGCGAACCCTTTGACACGAATACAACCGAGACATCGGGAAGTTATACAGAGCAATTGGTTTACAGCAGTCAGTATATATATATTCGTTCCGGACGGGTTTCTGCTATTCAGGATCATTAGCTATAAAGTGAAACCATTTAAGCATTGTTGCCGCACCCTGTCTGTGAACAGTAATTGTCGTTTTCGTTTGAGTTTCGCGTAGTCCAGTTTTAGATTTCAGTTCCAAAATCAATGAATCAGTTGGCAAGATTCTTGAATAGATCTGAATGGTCCAGATCTGCGTGCAGACGCGTTTGCAAGCAATATTTATAAATATTTGAAATTACAGCGTTCTTAGGGATTTGAAGTAAGTGCAACATACTAAAAACCTGTAGGGAAATCGAGCAAAAGCCGATATATTGATACCAGAGGAGTTAAAAATGACTGATTTTCCAAAAGCACCTCCTTTTCCTCATAAGCCGATCCTTGTGAATACTGAGGAAAGCGAAGACTAAAACCTGCTGACCTTTCGGTCAAATCCTGGTCCTATTTTAATATGACATTACATAGGACGTTCAATGCTATCTAGCCTTAGCATCTCTAATTTTAAAGCATTCGGAAAAGAACAGAGCATCGAGTTTGGAAACCTAACTCTGTTCTCGGGTTTAAACAGCTCTGGAAAAAGTTCTGTCTATCATGCGCTTACAATTCTCACTCATTCAAGTGATGTGGATTCAAGGATTTCTACAGCAGCGGGAGAGATACCGATACTTGTCTTGAATTCCAGGACGCTTACCGTGGGTAAGATTGATGAAGTTAGTTTTGATATAAATAATCCAGAAATTTCTTTTGGGCTTTGCTTCGGCAGCGAGAAAAAGTTCAATATATCCTATAAACGGAAAAAATCTGAACATTCATCGGCTGAAGTTTTCATGCTTTCGCGGACCACTGTTACTGAAACCGATCAAGGAGCTGAGCCGTTAGCTTCATTTTCTGCAGAGTTAGATCCTAATGGCACTTGGAATATATCTGCTTATGCTTCCCTCAGTCTCGTAGACTATAAAATTAACAGAGAACTTGAACGGCAAATAAAAACTGGATTGGAATTCAATAGTGAAGATGCAACGTCTTTCTATAATGTTTCAGTGGCATTCAGCGCTGTTGAGGACATCACGGGTTATGAGCATCAAATATATCAATTCTCCATTAAGACTGAAGATATTTTAGAATGCCTCCAAGAAAAATATCGAAAGCACGTCGACATCAAAGAATTGAAACGGTTCTTGAAAAAAAATGATTTGAATACCGAAAAGGTCATGATCGCAAATGCGTTGTACAATCCATTTACTTTCCTCTCGAAAGAAAAGGTGATTTTTCTTGCTCCGTTCCGTGGGTTCCCACAGAGAGTGTATACTCAAGATTCGAGCCCTAATCCAGTTATCGGATTTCTATCTACAGATAAAAAAGAACGCCCTTATAGATACGATTTCGACCGTAAAACCAAAGTTCGCGGCAACATCGTCACAGCTTTAAAGTATTGGATATGCGACTTCTTTGCGTTAGCAGAAGATCTAGACGTTAAGGAGTTCCTGCCAGGGTATTCTTCTGAAATTCTTTTAAAAATGCATGGGAAATGGATTCCTATCAATAACGTGGGATTTGGAATAAGTCAGATCCTCCCAGTTATTTTCGAAGTACTTACATCAAGAAACAAAATGATGGTTATTGATGAGCCTGAAATACATTTGCATCCTTCGCTCCAATCGAAGCTTGCTGATTTCTTTTTTCAAATGGCTGCAATTGGTAAAAAAATAGTCTTGGAGACTCATAGCGATCATTTGATAAATAAACTAATTTATTTGTTCATCATGTATCCTGATTTCTCTGCTAAAACGAAACTTTACTGGACAGATATGTCTGAGTCAGGCTCGATCCTCAGCAAAATAGAGTTTGATAAGCTGGGATATATTCTGAATGCGCCTAAAGGCTTTATTGATGAGCAAAGAAATACTACTGATTTGTTCACGACTCTTCGATTAGATAAGATCGATGAAAAATGAAGGAATATTTACTTAGGGCGACAATCTCGCCCTTCTTAGAGCAACAACTCATTCAAAAAATAAACTTTGTTTCTACTGCAAAAGCATTAAATAGAGCGTTCGGGTTTCTGAAATCTTTTAGAGGTAGTACTCTACTTATTATTCCAGTCGAATATAAATATATATTTCAGACCACTCCACAGCTTAGGCCATTACTTGAGATTCTTTTGAGCGATCCTCAATCGAATGTCATTTTTGCACCTACCACGCAAAAAGTGGACTGCTTAACCGGTGATGCAAAAACCCTTTTTGAAGACAGAGCGCAAGCTGATTTTTCAAATCGACAGTCACTAAATGCGATGTACGGCCTTAGGTTCCCGATTTATGTGGATGCTTCCGAAAATGTTGTAAATAAGCTGGCCTGTATTCAGTGTGCTGGTCGTAGAAGGTGCAGTCTGGAGTTTTCCCAGAAAACAATATCGTTTAGTGAAGATGAAGTAACGCTAGAAGCGGCTTTTAAAGAGAACGCAAAAAAAGCATTGGAAGACTTGCCCAGGTGGATACAGGAAAGAGTCTCATTGGAGCAATTAAAAGCTATAGCGCTAATTCAGGCAGTCAGTGACTCTGCAGAACATAAAATATTATTTAAAGTTGAGTCACTTGACGTAATCGAAGGCTTTCTAGACGACATCCAGGATCAAAAATCTGAAGTGCTAATTAACATCGCTTACACTATGTTCAGAGCATTGGCGTATCCTTCCTCAAATGATAGATCAAAACGTCATCCGCAAAGTATTGATTGGCATCCAAACAATCCGAAGTCATTTAAGGACATTGAACTATTCAGATGTGATGTGCTCGATGCAAAAAGAAGCGGTCTTACTGGCAGCGGGGCAAATCGATTGTTACTGGGTAGAAAGCAGGGGCGAATGTGTTTCCTAGCCTTTACAGATGAACACGATTTCAGTCGCGCTATAGTTGATGCGCGAGCGGCACTCCTAAGTGAGAGGAATGAGTAAACTAAACTCGCTTTACTTTTAGTCTGCATAAAATATTCTCAATTCCAACTGCTGCTGCCACCGAGCTTCCCGCGACCGTCCACTCAGATCTACATAATAATACTAGGGTTTTACTAAAACACTCGTGATCCTTCCATAGGTAGGGGGAGGGCCCAGACGTTGCACCACTTAATTAGCGACCGTGGCGCAAGCCGATTTCTATACATGATTAAATTGATTGGAAAGCCCCACATGGCAAAAGCCGGTAAGAGAAAATCCCGAGATATAAAGCCTCAAATTAGTGATGAAGACTTAGTTTTCATCAAACAACAGTCAGAAGAACTCGATCAGCGGTTAAAGAATGAGTTGTGCTGGCAAATCGCGGAACTCCAAGTGCGAGCATTCGATGACAGTATGAAGCGAACTATTAGTCGTTTGAAAATACTGACTAAAGATGAAACTTTTAATCTGGATACGAAGCTAATCGAAGGGATAAAAGAGGAATACCGAAAAGTAAGAGAATTATGGCGGGAACCGAAAATTTTCACTTTCAATGGTGGAAATTTCGAGAAGGCAAAAAACCTTGTCGATAACTTAGAGGATAAAATCGCTAGCGAATCTTTTGAAATCTCTAATAGATCTGACAGACCAAAACTGCGGCGAACTAGCCTTAAAATTCAAGCAGACAATTGGCTGGGAGCAATAAAGGAAAAATTCCAACTTCGCTTTGGTAAAAACGGTAAAAGAATGTTCAGCCAATTTATTGAACAGAATATCGTTAACAAACCCGATTTTTATAACGCCATCTTTGATGGAAAAGGTAAACCACCGCTGGATTCATCAGACTTCGTTAAAATTAGAAATACATCGAAGAGACAACGTTTAAAAAAAATCGAAAATGATGTGGTTTTAAATAACTTTCGGAACCGCCTTAAAGCTTCAAAATCACCAAAGTTAAAAAGAAAGTGAATATTAGCCAAA